>CAZQWR010000110.1:0-4762 GCA_964597085.1 uncultured Cryptobacterium sp. | reverse complement strand
CCTGCCGCTCCAAGCGGTAGGCGCAATCGCCGCCATCGCAGCAATTGCAGCACTGGCCGCCGCAGCAGTTCGCCGCCGCAAGGCCTAACCCATTTCGGCGGCAGCAGCCACGCCAGTGGCAATCTGCCGCCGTGGGTTGACTTCGGAAACAGCGCAGAGCAAGTTGCATCGCCGCAGCTACGGTAACAATGCGAGCTCCAGGAGAGGGACGCCTCGCCGTGCCTTCCTGGAGCCCGCTTTTCAAAGGGTTGATTTTAAGGCGGCGCCCCAGGTGCTTGACCAAAAACTGCAGGGATGCCCTGAACCATGCGTCAAGCTAGTCTTCGCGCCGCCTTCACTGCCTAAAAAATCAATCCTTTGAAAAGCGAAAAAGGCAGAAGCAAGGCGCGGCGGGGCGCTCCTCTTCCAGAGCCCAACAAAACTGCAACTGCGTCCAAGTGCAGTTTCTGCTTTTGCGCTTTGCGCAAGAAAGATAGCGGGCAGGTTGCGCTATACTTCCTCCTACACGCAATGACGAAGACAGCGCGCCGCAAGCGCCTTGCACCAGAGAAGGCTCCTAGGCTGGAAGAGCCCGCAAGTGCCAGCAGCGCGATTCCCTTCACCAGCACCAAGGTAAAAGCAGGTTGCCTGCGCATGGATGTTAGTAGCCTTGGCGGGAGCTCCCGTAACAGAGCGTTATAAAGTGGGTGCGGCCAAGCGCTGCATCAACCAGGGTGGTACCGCGAGAGCCCTTCTCGTCCTTGGATTTCCAGGACAAGAAGGGCTCTTTTTATATGCCCGGCAATGCCGCGGCAACGACAAGGAAAGGTTGCAAGGAATGTCTGTTATCGACGATATCAAGTCCCTGCATGCCAATACGCTTGAGGCTATTGGCAAGGTGCCTACGTCCGATGCGCTGGAGAAGATCCGCGTTGAGGTAGTGGGCAAGTCGGGTTCGCTCACCGGCTATCTTCGTGCGATGGGCCAGGTGGCCAAAGAACATCGCGCTGAGGTTGGCAAAACCGTGAACGCTGCCCGCAACGAAATCGAGGCTGCCCTCGAAGCCAAGAAGAAGGAACTGGCTCACGCCGAGCTGGAAGCCAAGATGGAAGCCGATGCCATCGACATCACGCTGCCCGGCCGCTCTCAGCAGATGGGCACGCGCCATCTCATCAACGCCATTTCCGATGAGATCTCTGAAATCTTCCTGGGCTTGGGCTACACCGTGCTCACCGGCCCCGAGGTAGAAACCGATTGGTACAACTTCACCGCGCTCAATGCCCCTGAAGACCATCCCAGCCGCGGCTTGGCCGATACTTTCTACGTTAAGGACAACACCGGCGCCGAAACTGCTGTTAAGGGCGAAAGTGCTGTTCTGCTGCGCACCCAAACCTCCGGCGTGCAGGTTCATGCCATGGAAGACCGCGAGCTTCCTATTTACATGATTGCCCCCGGCAAGGTGTATCGCCGCGACGTAGCCGACCCAAGCCATCTCCCGCAGTTCCATCAGTGCGAAGGCCTGGTGGTAGACAAGGGCATCACCTTCGGCGACTTGAAGGGCACGCTCGACTACTTCTGCAAGCAGGTGTTCGGCCCCGAGCGCGAAACCCGCTTCCGTGCTCATTACTTCCCGTTCACGGAGCCTTCTGCTGAAGCCGACGTAAGCTGCGGTGTTTGCGGTGGTACCGGCCACTTGCACAACGGTGAAAAGTGCCGCATGTGCAAGGGCACCGGTTGGATTGAGATTCTGGGTTGCGGCATGGTAGACCCGAACGTTTTGGAGATGTCGGGTATCGACCCTGAAGAATATTCCGGCTTCGCTTTCGGCGTGGGCATTGAGCGCGTTGCCTGCTTGAAGTACAACGTCCCCGACCTGCGCATGTTGCTTGAGGGCGACATGAGGTTCTTGCGTCAATTCTAGAAACGCGTGGCGTTTCTCGAATTGACTGCCGACGCTGCGGCCAAGCCGGGCACCCCATCTTCGCCCGGCTGAAAAAGCTCACGTACGAAGTACGCTTCGCTTTTCCAGCCCCACGAATCTGGGGCACCGGGCTTGCCCTCGCTGACTTTGCCAGTAATGGAAAACATCCATTGCTGAAACTGAAATTCTCGCCTTTCTGGGCGAATGGATGAAAGAGATAGACATGAAAGTTTCTTTGAAATGGCTTTCTGAATATGTGGATGTGCCGGAGGACACCAAGGCATTCTGCGACCGTTTGGACCTTACGGGTACGGGCGTGGAAGGCGTTGACCGTCTGGGCGATACGTTCGACGGCGTTGTGGTTGGCCATGTGCTTACCTGCGTCGACCATCCCGATTCCGACCATATGCATGTGGTCACCGTAAACGTTGGTGCCGAAGAGCCCGTGCAGATCGTGTGCGGCGCGCCCAACATCGCCGCCGGTATCAAGGTGCCTGTTGCCACCATTGGCGCGGTGCTTCCCGGCGACTTCAAAATCAAGAAGAGCAAGCTGCGCGGCGTGGCCAGCTGCGGCATGTGCTGCTCGCAGCGCGAACTGGGCATGGGCAACGATCATGAGGGCATTTGGATCCTGCCTGAAGACGCTCCCACCGGTCAGCCCATTGCCGACTACCTGCAGCTCGCCGATACGGTGCTCGACCTGGAAATCACGCCCAACCGCCCCGACTGTCTTTCGGTAGTGGGCTTTGCGCGCGAAGTGGGCGCAATGTACCAGCAGCCCTACACCAGCCCGCTGGAGGAAATGGCCGGCAAGCTGGAGCTTGACGACACCGCTCCCGCCATCGATTCCGAAGTAAGCATCACTATTGAAGATGAGGTGCGCTGCCCTCGTTATTCTGCCCGCGTAATCCGTGGCTGCAAGGTGGGCCCCAGCCCCGACTGGATGGTTGAGCGCCTTGCTGCCATTGGCCAGCGTTCCATCAACAACATCGTTGACGTTACCAACTACATTTTGTTCCTGTTCGGTCAGCCGCTTCATGCATTCGACCTGACCAAGCTCAAGAACGCCGAAGGCAAGGCAAACGTGGTTATCCGCGCTGCCAAGGATGGCGAAAAGCTCACCACACTTGATGGCGAGGATCGCACCCTTACCTCCGACATGACGGTGATCTCCACGCCCGAGCTGGGCGCCGTGGCGCTTGCTGGCGTTATGGGTGGTCTGGAGTCCGAGGTAACCGAGGAAACGGTGGACGTTCTGCTCGAAACTGCAACCTTCGAAGCCGGCCGCACCAGCCGTTGCAGCCGCAACCTGGGCCTGATCTCCGAAAGCTCTATGCGCTATGAGCGCGGCGTAGACGATCATGGCATCGAGGTTCGCTCCGCAGCGGCTGCTGCCCTTATTGCCGAGGTCTCCGGTGGCAAGGTAAGCTGGGCCGAAGGCAACGATCAGGGCATTATCGACCAGTGGCTGGTAAAGACGGAGCAGCCGCAGCTGCAGTTCCGCGTGAAGCGCTTCAACGCCATGATGGGCGCCGAGGTTCCCACCGAGTTCATTTCAAGCACGCTTGAGCGTCTGGGCTGCCAGGTTTCTGCAACCGCTGATGCTGATGTGCTTGACGTGGTTTGCCCCACCTTCCGCCCCGACCTTCCGCGCGAAATCGACTTGTACGAAGAGGTTCTGCGCCTGTATGGCATGGACCAGATTCCCTCTACGCTGCCCGGCGGCCGTGGCCGTTTCGGTGTTCGCTCCGAGGCTCAGCGCACGCTCGATGTTATCAACAACACCCTGCGCGCCTCCGGCCTGAACGAAACCATGACCTATTCCTTCGCCGACCCGCACGAGCTCGAGCAGCTGCGCATGCCCACCGAAGGCCTGGGTATTGCCGTTGAGCTGCTGAACCCGCTCAACGCCGAGCAGTCGGTTATGCGCCAGTCCATTGTTCCGGGTTTGCTGCGCAGCGTTGCCTACAACCAGAGCCGCGGCGTGCACAACGTGCAGCTTTACGAAACCGGTGTGGTGTTCTTTGGCGCCGAGGGCCACTTGAAGCCCAAGGAGCGTCAGCGCCTGGCTGGCGTTATGGCCGGCTCCATGGCCGACCCGGCTTGGAACAGCAAGCCCGCAAGCTTTGATTTCTTCGACGGCAAGGGCGTTATCGAAAACCTGGTGCGCGAGCTTGCCTTGCCCAAGGTGCGCTTCAAGGCCCTTTCCGCCGAAGAGGCTCCGCACCTGCAGCCTGGCCGTGCTGCCCAGGTTCTTACCGGCGGCACCACGCTTGGTTGGCTGGGTGAAATCCACCCGGTAGCTGCCGAGGCATTCGATGCCCAGGCTCCCATTGTGGCCTTCGAGCTCGACCTTGACGCTCTTATCAAGAACGCTCGCCCGGCACGCGACTACGTGGACGTTCCCGTGTTCCCGGCGGTAACCATCGATGTTGCCTTCGTGGTAGACGAAGAGGTTACGCACGAAAAGCTTTCCCGCTGCATCAACTCCGCAGGCGGCAAGCTCTTGGAATCCGCCCAGCTCTTCGACGTATACCGCGATGAAAAACGTCTGGGTGCTGGCAAGAAATCCATGGCCTACGCGCTTGCTTATCGTTCGCCCGAGCGCACGCTTACCACCGAAGAAGTGGACAAGCAGCACGAGCGCCTTATCAAGAAGGTTTGCGGCGCAACCGGCGCCGAGGTTCGCGGTTAGCAGAAACCTGGCAACAAAAGCCGAACTTGCATCAGGGCGGGGCGCAATGCCCCGCCTTTTCTTATACAATCGGCTGGTATACGAAAGGAGCAGGCTGCTTGTCCGAAGCGCTGGCAAATATCAAGAAGCCCCGCCGCCAAAAGAAGGTGCGCATTTCTGCCGACGGC
>CAZQWR010000109.1:0-4764 GCA_964597085.1 uncultured Cryptobacterium sp. | reverse complement strand
AGTCCGACCGTCTGCATCTGCTGCACGGTTTGGAAGCCATTCTGCTCGATATCGACAAGGCCATTGCCATCATCCGCAACACCAAGCTGGAAGTAGAGGTTGTTCCCAACCTCATGGAAGGCTTCGGTATCGATCAGGTACAGGCCGAATTCGTGGCCGAGCTCAAGCTGCGCAACATCAACGAAGAGTACATCCTCAACCGCACCAAAGACATTGCCAAGCTTGAAGAGGACATTGCCAAGCTCAACAAAACCTTGGGTAGCGAAAAGCTCATCAAGAGGGTAATTCGCGAAGAGCTTGCCGCCGTTAACAAGAAGTACGTAATGCCGCGCAAAACCGGCCTGGTAGAACCCAGCGAAATCGTGGAAGTGAACCTGGAGCCCCAGGTAGAGGAGTACCCCGTAACCATCATGCTTTCGCGTCAGGGCTACCTGAAGAAAATGACCGACCGCGTTCTGCGCAAAACCACCAACCTGAAGTACAAAGACGGCGACGAGCCCTTCATCGAGTTCGCATCGAACAATACGCACGAGCTGTTGGTGTTCACCAATCAGTGCCAGGTGTACAAGTGCAAGGTTTCTCAGTTCGAAGACACCAAGTCGGCCCAGCTGGGCAGCTTTTTGGCAACCGACTTGGAAATGGCACCCGAAGAAAGCGTTATCTGGGTAATCGACCCTGAAGATTACAAGGCCGATGTGCTGTTCGTGTTCGAAGACTGCCGCGTTGCGCGCGTGGCGCTTTCGGGTTACGCCACCAAAACCAACCGCAAGAAGCTGAAGAACGCCATCTACGGCGGCGCCAAGCTTCTGTACGCCACCGTGCTGAAGGAAGAGCGCGATATTGCCCTTGTTTCCAGCGACTACCGCCTGGTGAACTTCAATACCTCGCTGCTCAAAACCAAAACCACCAACAGCACCCAGGGTGTGCGCGTGTTCCCCGCAAAGGGCAGCCGCATAACAACCCAGGTGGGCACGGTGGAAGAGTTTGTTGGCAACAACGCAAAGCCCGAAAAGTTCCGCGCCGAAAGCCTGCCTTCGTCAGGCGCCCCCATAAAGGAAACCGACATGAAGAGTTTGTTCGACCTGTAAAAGCCAGTATCAGCAGAGCAGGCTGCCCTAGCGGCCGCCTCTTCTAGCGTGCCCAGCATGCCTGCAAAGCACTTTCCATCCACTGGTGAGCCCAGCATCCTCGCAAAGCGGCTTCCATTCTCTGGTGGGTCTAGCATCCCTGCAAAGCGGCTTCGTACCGTGCTTCGCCCTTAAGCTACAGGGCAGCATGCGGTGCGAAGCCGCTTTTGTGTTCTTCGTCTTTGAATCAAGGGCGCTAAAATGCATTTCTTAATCTTCATATCTTTAGGAATTTAAATTAAGGCGAGTAAATCTCATTCTGCTAATTTAGAAATCATATAAAACTAAATTAAGAACGGTTAAAATGTCCAAGTGAGTTTAAAGGAAGGGAGTTGCAGTGGCATATACAACACTGGAAAAAGCTTTCTATGCAGATGTTTCTTCCGAAAGACACTCAAATCATCGGGCCCTCTATCGCGCTCGATTCGAATCCGAGTCAACCATCCGCACGGGTATTCAACTGCAAAACGGCGAGCTGTTTTGCGCCTTTCCTGTAGAGCTGGTTTTAGAAGGCGAAAACATCTATAAGAACGAAAGCCGAATTGCATCCCTGTGGCCTTCGTTGCCCTACGTGGCACGGGGAGCTTTCGTTCGTTCGCTGATTCTGGACGAAGTGGTGTCCAGCAACGAAATAGAAGGGGTGCATAGCACGCGGCGGCAAATCGAGGTTGCTTTGGAAAATGCAGCCGCTAGCGGTTCCAAGCATGCGCCGTTCTATGAGTTCGCAAAGCTGTATTTGGGCTTGAGCAGCGTTTCGCCTCTTCCTAAAACACCTGCCGATGTACGCGCTGTTTTCGATGCTGTGGTGGACGGTTCGCTTGCAGAAGATGCCAAGCCCGATGGTAAGCTCTTTCGTTCCGAGCCTGTGCATATCGAAAACAATCGCGGTAAACGCCTGCACAGTGGAGTTGTTCCTGAATCGGAAATCATCAGATTGGTCGAGCAGATGATAGAGCTCAATCTCCGTGAAGATTCTTCGTCTCTTGCCCGAGCGGTGATGGGCCATTTCCTGTTTGAATACACTCATCCTTTCTACGACGGAAACGGCCGTACGGGAAGATATTTGCTTGCCCTGTACCTAAGCCGTCTTCTTTCGCAGGCTACGGTTCTTTCGCTTTCACGAACTATCGCGGAAAACAAAAACGCCTACTACAAAGGCTTCGATGTGGTTGAACGCCCGCTCAATTGCTGCGAGGCAACGCCGTTCGTGGCAATGTTCTTCGACTTGATCTTGCGCGCGCAGGAAGATGTCATTGCTAGCCTGGAAATGAAGAAAGCCCAGCTGGAAAGCCTCGATGAAACGCTGCTGGAAATGCAGGCAATTTATTCTGGGCGCAGTGTTGAGGTTCTTCGCTATGCGGCCCAGATGCACTTGTTCGAAGCGTTTGGCGAAACCTCCCTTACTGGTCTATCGGAATACCTTGGCGTTTCGAAGGCAACGGCAAGCAAGGCATTTAGTGAATTGATTGAGCTTGGAGTTTTGCGGAAGGTTTCGTCTAGGCCGTTTGTCTGCAAGTTTTCATCTGCAGGAGCCAAGCAGCTTGGTCTGGAGCAGGATCGGTAGCTAGGGGATTTTTCGGTGCGAAGCCGCTTTCATACTTCGATCAGGAGTGGTTTCGCGGTCGGAATTCCTACCCGTTTAAGCTTTTGATTCGATAATTGAACAAAATCCGTAATATGTTTAACAGCAACCTAAAAGCCCAGGTAAACGGTAGAAAAATATTTCTTAAAGTAATCAATAGCTTTGCTTAAAAACAAATTCCTACCAGTTAAACAGGTAAAATTCGTCACCTCGGCTTGTCTACCAATTACTTTGCTAGCATGGTGCAAATAGAAAGCAGCACCGTTTGCAAAACGCGGTAAAAGTGCTGTTCGCCGTGAATAACGCATGCAAAGGTGGTTGGGTAACCAATGGGCAATTACATCGGCAACAACGTGCATTCCATCAGAACCAATTACGGACTTTCGCAAACGCAGCTCGCCAAAATCGCCAAGGTAAGCCAAACCGCGGTTTCCTCATGGGAATGCGGCCAAACCATCCCGCGCCTTTCAAACGCTCAGCGTATCGTAGACGCCTTCGCCGACTTGGAAATGGATGATATTTACAGTCAGGCGCTGGGCTATTCCCGCCGCGTGCTGCGCCATACCAATGCCGTGCCCGAAGCCCGCTATTTGTTTGCCCCGCTTTATGGTTCCATTGCCGCTGGCGAGCCAATTGAAATGCTGCCCACCAATGAAAGCGCTCCTATTCCTGGCGTGCTTGCAAAGCGCTATCCGCACGCCTTCTATTTAAGAATCAGCGGCGAATCCATGAACCGTCGTCTGCCTAATGGCAGCTTGGCCTTGGTAAACCCCGAATCTACCGAAGTGGAAAGCGGCAAGGTGTACGCCGTGTGCGTAGGTTCGTCCGATGCCACGGTGAAGCGCGTGCGCAAGCTGAAGAACGGTGTTGCCTTGGAGCCCGATTCTATGGACCCAACCTACAAGCCCCAAGTATTTGACTATGCCGTAACCGACACCGACCAAACCCTTTCCGTTATCGGCAGGGTGGTTTGGTTCGCTGTTCCCTACGACTTCGACATCTAGCGCATTTCTTAAGCCAATCTGCTGTTCTGGCTTGCTTGGATTGCGATCCGGCCAAGCCCATGATGCTGATTCTAGGCATCGCGCAAGCTTGCCTGCAGTTTCGGACCAGCCAGTGAGCATGCTTGGATTGCGGTTAGGGTCAATTGCGCCTTTGCCCCGTTGGGCTCTCTGTTCGCGTCCAAAATAGCACCAAAAGTATTCCTTTTAACAAAAGCCCAGGTCGCCGTTTGACGAGCGGGTAATACCCGCTACACTGGTAAAACCTTGTTAGGAGGGTTCACATGGAAAGTTGGCTTGTAAGGGCGCGCAAGGCTGCAGGCGTCACGGTTGAAGAGTGCGCACGGCACCTGTGCCTTTCTGCAAATGCCTACTTGGAGTACGAGCGAACCCCTGGCATGCTCAACCTCAATCAAATCTTCGCGTTGGAAACGCTCTTCAACGCCGAAGGCAATCGCATTCTTTGGGCTGCCCTGGCCGACTTGAAGCCTTCTGATATTTAAGCTTTCAGCGCTGCAAGGGCTTTCGTTTTCCGTTACGCTTCAAACATGAACTTGAATGCGGCGGCCTTGCCATTTGGGCTTGGGTTCCGCTTGGCTATTGCGCCTGTTCGGTTACCAAAGGAGCTTTTATGTCCCAGCTTGTACAGCCTCTCAATTTTGGCAGCGTTCACTTGCGCAACCGTTTGGTTATGCCTCCCATTGCCACTGAAAAATCGGAGGGCAAGGGCACGGTTAGCCCTGCTCTGCTTAGCTACTACGATGAAAAAACCAAGGGCGGTTACTTTGGTTTGGTGGTAACAGAGCATAGCTATGTTTTGGAAGAAGGTCAGGCAAGCGTTCATCAGGTTTCCTTTGCGCGCGATGAATGCGTGCCGGGCCTTTCCCGGCTGGCGCAAACCATTCACCGCAACGGAAGCAAGTGCATTGCTCAACTGAACCATGCAGGTGGCAAGGCCATATCCGCTCTCAACGGCGGAGCGCCAGCGCCTGCGCCCACTGCCATGCCTTATACCACCACGCGTGGTGAAGCCACCCAGGCCCGCACCATGACG
>CAZQWR010000108.1:0-4823 GCA_964597085.1 uncultured Cryptobacterium sp. | reverse complement strand
TGAAGCGCTTTGGCTTGGAAGGCTTTGGCAAGCGCTACCCCAGCCAGCTCTCCGGCGGCCAGCAGCAACGCGTTGCCCTGGCGCGCATGCTTGCGGCAAAGCCTGGCATCCTTATGCTCGATGAGCCGTTCTCTGCACTAGATGCGCATTTGAAGGGCGTGCTGGAGCAGAACCTGACCAGCCTGTTCGACGCCTTCCACGGCACAGTGCTCTACGTTAGCCACGACATCGACGAAGCGTTGCGTTTCTGCGACCGCATTGCCGTGGTTGACCATGGCCACGTTATGGAGGTAGACACCGGAAACGACCTGGTAAACCACCCGCAAAGCACTGCGGGCATCAAGCTTTCGGGTTGTAAGAACTGCACTGCCGCCAAGCGCAACGGGCAAAACAGCGTGTTTCTTCCCACTTGGGGCATAGAAGTTGAAACGGACGCCGCCGTGCCTGAAGACATTGAATGCCTGGGCGTTCGCGCCTTCTTCCTAGAGCGAGCAGAAGGCCCCGGCAAGAACGCCTACCCCGTACGCGTAGTGCGCACCAGCGATTCGCGCTTCGACCGATCAGTTCTTCTTGAATTCCTGGAGCGCGGCGAAGGTGCCGAGCCTATTGCCAATCAAACCGAAAATGAAATGGCTTACCTGGAACAACACCTGTTCTGGCGCGTAGACAAGCTGAAAGTGGCAGAGGAAAACCTACCAGTAAAGGGAGAAGAGCTTTATATCCGCATTCCATCGGGTAAGGTGTACCTGGTAAATAAGTAAGCGGGCGCGAAAGCGCAGCATAAACAACTGCGGAAGGAGGCTATCGTGAAAGACGGGTTCGGGCGCGGAATCGATTATCTGCGCATTTCGCTCACCGATCGCTGCAACTTGCGCTGTATCTACTGCATGCCCGAAGAAGGCGTAACCTCCATCCCGCACGAAAGCATCCTTAGGTTGGAAGAATTCGAGCGCGCGGTTGCCTGTGCCGCCGAACTGGGCATCAAGCACATCCGCTACACCGGTGGCGAGCCCACTGTTCGCAAAGGCCTTGTTGGCTTGGTGGAGCGCACCGCTCAAACTCCTGGCATCGAAAGTGTGGCGCTAACCACCAATGCCACCCTGCTTCCCAATATGGCTGCAAGCTTGAAGGCTGCCGGGCTTTCGCGCGTGAACATTTCGCTGGACACGCTAGATGCCAATCAGTACCGCTTCATTACCAGGCGCGGCAACCTGCAAGATGCCCTAAATGGCATTGAGGCTGCCCTGGCTGCAGGCTTGGAACCCGTGAAGCTCAACGCCGTGGTGGTGCGCAGCCTAAACCAAGACCTTTTGGCGTTTGCGAAGCTTTCGCTGAACAAGCCGCTGCATGTGCGTTTTATCGAATACATGCCCGTAGGGCACGATGAGGATTGCGGCGGCTGCGGCTGGGGAATCAGCTATGTGGTGCCCGCTGCAGAAATTCTTGAAACCATCGACGCACAGGCGAAGGCAGAGGGCATTGGCGGACTGCAACCCGTTACCAACGGCGGGCCTACGGGGTGGGGGCCGGCTCGCTACTACACGCTACCCGAAGCCCAAGGCACCATTGGAGTTATTTCGGCTGTTTCCAACCACTTCTGCGGCTCGTGCAATCGCTTACGCTTAACCGCCGATGGGAAAATAAAGCCCTGCCTGTTCAGCGACCAAGAATACGATTTACGCATAGCTTTGCGCGAAGGCACCGACGAAGATGTTAAGGCCGTTTTCGCCGAAGCGCTCGGACACAAGCCAAGCGGCCACGAGCATCGCATCGGCACCAAGCGCATGATGAGCCAGGTTGGCGGCTAGGCCCACCCAAGAACCTGTCCAGCAAGATCGGTTCTAGCATTCCACAAACAACGTTTCACCAACCAAGGAGCAACAATGACCCAGCTCACCCATATTGATTCTGAAGGCGATGCCCGCATGGTGGACGTTTCCGCCAAAGCAGAAACCAAGCGCACCGCAATTGCAGAAGGCTTCGTAGCCATGCAGCCCGAAACCCTATCGGTAATCGAGAGCGGCACCGCCAAGAAGGGCGATGTTTTAGCAGCTGCTCGCATTGCGGGCATTATGGCAGCAAAGCAAACCAGCAGCCTTATACCCCTGTGCCACCCCCTGGCGCTTACCAAGGTGGAAGTTAAATGCAAGCCGCAACACAGCGAAGACCGCGAAGACGGCCGCTGCGGCATCCACTTAACCGCCACCTGCTCCCTCGTAGGCAAAACCGGCATTGAAATGGAAGCGCTCACCGCCGCAAGCGTTGCGGGCCTTACCGTATACGACATGTGCAAGGCCATCGATCGCGGCATGGAAATAGATCAGGTTCGTCTTCTGCACAAAGAAGGCGGCAAAACCGGCACTTGGGACCGCAACTAGGCTTACCGACTGGCAACACTAATTACAGAGCATTCACCGCTCATGGCAGCGAATGTTCCACACGAGCAAATTGGAAAAACCGCCAGCAACCAAAGAAAACGACAAGCCCAAGCAAGCAACAGAGCACCCGCAACAGCAGGTGCTCTGTTTAATTTAGCTACGGAAACGCCTGATAGATAGCTAAAAACGCGGAGTACTGGGCATACAGAAGCGAGACTTCACTATTTCGCTGCGCACACGTTTCAAAGCCGCATCCTCCCCTTCTTCAGCCACCCATGTGAGCATGCGCTCGAGCAGCATACGCGTATCTTCATGCATAAGGATTTCGCCTTCACAGCTTTGCTCTAGATAGAAGTATTCGAGAGCGCTCCTATCGGTGTAGGCGCTGCCCTGGTACACCTTGCTAGCCGCCATGCGGTCGCACAGCATCTCAACCACATATCGCGTGGGCATGGGCTTGCCCTCGAAGTTGGCATTACGGTTGCCCACCATGTCGATCCAGTACTCATAATGATGGCGGTTGCGACCCTTGTGGTGCAGCCAAGCCGTGGAATACCCCAGCGTGTTGCGCTCGGCGGTATTGGGGCTGCGATCGCCCTGGTAGAACCTCACACCAACGCGGAATTCCGTGGGCGAGTACTTGGAAAGGTCGTGAACAAGACCCTGCCAGTACAAACCCACCTTAAAGCAATGCCCACATACCAGAACCTTGTGGTGCGTGATTGTTTTGAAATGACGCCAACCATTGGCGAACTTCCCCATTTGGCATTGCTCCTTCCTTTTGAAACACGGGCTTTATCTTATCCCGAATCTTCCCTGCTGCGTTGAAAACCAGCGGCCATTCAGCCAATGAACAGCAAAAAGCCCGCGGCATCGAACAGAGCCGCGGGCAAAAATTGCTTAGAGCCAAAGCCTACAGGGTGCGCAGGGCAACTTCCTTAAGCTGCTTTGCGGTAACCACGTTGGGAGCGCCGGTCATCGGGCAAGATGCAGAGCTGGTCTTGGGGAAGGCGATAACGTCGCGGATGGACTGCTTGCCAGCCAAGAGCATTACCAAACGGTCAAGGCCGATTGCGATGCCGCCGTGCGGGGGTGCGCCAAGTTCAAGAGCATGGATGAGGTGACCGAACTTCACTTCCATGTCGTCATCGTCTACGCCGCAGCGGGCCAGAACGCGCTTCTGCAGCTCGGCGTTGTGGATACGGATGGAGCCGCCGCCGGCCTCGAAGCCGTCCATAACGATGTCGTAGCTGTAGCTGCCGCAAGAAAGCGGGTCGGACTCGATCTTATCCCAGTCGGATTCGGGAATCATGGTGAAGGGATGATGCTCGGCAGCGTACTTGCCGGTTTCCTCGTCCAGCTTGAACATAGGGAAGTCGACAACCCACAGAAGCTTATGGCCTTCGCGCGGGATGTTCAGGGCCTCTGCCATATGCAGGCGAAGAGCAGAAAGAACAGCGTTGGCAATGTCGAAGGTGTCGGCAGCGAACAGAAGAAGGTCGCCAGGCTCTACGTCCATTGCTTCCTTGATCTTGGCATGAACATCATCGCCCAGGAACTTGATGATGGGGCTCTTTTCCTTGCCATCGGTGGTGTAGGCAATCCAAGCCATGCCCTTAGCGCCGTTTTCGGCCGCGATGTTGCCCAGCTTTTCGATTTCGCCACGGCTCCAGTCGCCTGCGCCCTTGCAGTTGATGGCCTTAACGATGTTGCCGGCCTCAACAGCCTTGCTGAATACGCCGAAGCCGCAACCGCGAACGATTTCGGTAAGCTCTACCAATTCCATGCCGAAGCGAATGTCGGGACGGTCGCAACCGAAGCGATCCATTGCCTCCTTCCAAGGCATGCGCTGCAGCGGGAACTCGTGCTGAACGCCAGCAGCTTCCAAAACCTCCTGGAACACGCCTTCCATCATGTCGATAACGTCATTTTCCTGAACGAACGACATCTCGATGTCAACCTGGGTGAATTCAGGCTGACGGTCGGCACGAAGGTCCTCGTCGCGGAAGCAACGGGCAATCTGATAATAGCGCTCGATGCCGCCAACCATCAGCATCTGCTTGAACTGCTGAGGGCTCTGAGGCAGAGCGTAGAACTTGCCTGGGTTCGGACGAGAGGGAACGATGTAGTCGCGTGCGCCTTCAGGGGTGGAGTTTGCCAGGATAGGCGTTTCAACCTCAAGGAAGCCGCGCTTGTTCAGCGCGGAGCGCATTGCCTGGGCAACCACATGGCGAAGCTTCAGGTTTGCGTACATTTCCGGACGGCGAAGGTCCAGGTAGCGCCACTTCATACGGGTGGTTTCGTCGGTTTCAATGCCATCTTCAATGGAAAACGGCGGGGTGACGGAGGTGTTCAGCACCTTAACAGAGCTGGCCAGAACCTCGATTTCGCCGGTAGCCATGTTGGGGTTCACGGCTTCGTCCATACGAGCGCGAACCTTGCCGG
>CAZQWR010000107.1:0-4846 GCA_964597085.1 uncultured Cryptobacterium sp. | reverse complement strand
GCGGACAACCAGCAGTTTAAACAAGCTTCACGAACTTGCGCTTCCCTACTTGCACAATAGCGCCCTTCAACCCCTCAGGCTCAACGTTGTAAGCCTTAGCAGGCAAAGGCTCACCATTCACCTTAACGCCGCCCTGGTCGATCATGCGGCGGGCATCGCCCACGGAATTGGTAAGACCAGCATCGTGGATGAGCTTGGCAATGTAGACCTTACCCTCATCGTTGGGAGTAAGATCGGCAGCAAACTCGGGCACATCTTCGGGTGCCTCATGCTGCTTGAACTGACGGTCGAACGCAGCCTCGGCCTCTACTGCAGCTTCCTGGCTGTAGTAAGCGGCAACGATGTTCTGGGCCAAGTCGCGCTTGCAACGGTTCGGATGAATAGAGCCGTCTGCCAGACCCTTTTCAATCTCATCGATCTTGGAAACCTGCTCGGTGGAAGCCAGGCGGTAGTACTTCACCATGATTTCATCGGGAATGGACATTACCTTGCCGAACATATCGTTGGGCGCATCGGTAAGGCCAATGTAGTTGCCGTAGCTCTTCGACATCTTGCGAACGCCGTCGGTGCCTTCCAACAGCGGAAGGGTGAGGCAAACCTGGGGCTCCATGCCCATCTTTTCCATAAGCTCGCGGCCGGCAAGCAGGTTGAACAGCTGGTCGGTGCCGCCCAGCTCAACATCGGCCTTGATCATCACGGAGTCGTAAGCCTGCATTACCGGGTACAGGAACTCGTGCAGGCTAATGGGCAGGTTGGAGGTGTAACGGTTATGGAAGTCATCGCGCTCGAGGATACGGGCAACCGTGAAGTTGGCGGTGATCTTCAGCAGCTCTTCCATGCCCAACGAAAGAATCCACTCGGAGTTGTAACGCAGGGTGGTTTTTTCAGGGTCGAGCACCTTAAAAGCCTGGTCAACGTACGTTTGCGCATTAACGGCAATCTGCTCGCGCGTAAGCTGCGGACGCGTGGAGTTGCGGCCGGAAGGATCGCCGATGAGCGCCGTGCCATCGCCGATGATGAGCGTTACCTGATGGCCCAGGTCTTGGAACTGGCGAAGCTTGCGCAGCGGAACTGCATGGCCCAGGTGGATATCGGGGGCCGTAGGGTCTACGCCCAGCTTGATGTTAAGGGGCTTGCCGCGCTTAAGCTTGTCCATCAGGGCCTTTTCGGGCACGATCTGGGCAGCGCCGGACTGAATGATATGGAACTGTTCTTCAGGTGAAATCATGATTCCTCTTTCTTGGTTATGGCAGTGATTCTAGCACAGGGGCAGTGGGCAAAACCGCTGCTGCGTAGGCGCCAACGCAGCGCTTATGCCTTCGCGTCGGCGGCGGCGCGCCAAACACGATTCCCTTTGCGAATCTGCGGCCATTACTGTACCCCGCGGAACAGGTGCCCCGAAGTTGCGCCTTCGGCCTTCGAAACCTTGTTACCGCCCTTCTGCGCAATATCGCGCGCTCGCACAGCACGCTGCACCTTTTTGGTGGTTTCCTCCACGTTCATCAGCGTTGCGTCCACCATAACTGTGGAAACGCCTGCGCTTATGAGTTCGGGCATGAGGTGCGCAATGTCCAGCTGCACGGCGTTGTACAAATGACTGCGGCCCGTACAGTCGGTAACCACGGGCATTTCATAGCCCTTGCGGTCTTTCAGGTAATGCGGGCTCTTGCGGCGCGGGCACACGGCGCACTGCTGGTTGCACGGGCCCTGGCTCATAAGCAGGCAATGCTCGGTAACCATGAGCTCAGTTTGGCCGATGATGGTAAGGCCCAGCGGCATAGGAGCCATTTCGCCCAGCTCTTCAATCTGCACCAGCGAAAGCTCAGGCGAAAGCCATACGCGCTGCACGCCGAAATCGGCCATGGTTTGCAGGTCGAGCTTGTTGGTTACAGGAACGTTTGGGCCAACTTCCGGCTCGGCACCCATTTCGGTGGCATGCAAAATCTGGCCCAGGTTCTGGCACAAAACGGGCTTGTCTTCTTTCACGCGTTTCCAAATGTCGAAGCCGTTGCGGTTTTCCTGGTCGAACATATGCGAAACGGTGGGAAGCACTGGAATGCATTGCTTGGGGTAACCAGCCTGCTCGGAAGTGCCCGAAAGCTGTCCGGCGATAACAGCCTCGCCACGACGATAGTTGGCGGCGGGCACATAGATAAGGTCGGCGCCGGCGCGTTTGGCGGCACGGGCACACGCGGGGTTGGTAGCCAGAACGGCAACTTTGCAAGCTCCCTTACGAATGGGGTTGTTGAACGTGCGCTCCGGCGCACGGTTGAGCTTGCGGGCATGGTAGCCGGCCAGCATGGTTTCCTGCAGCTGATCAGCTGCAGCGGCGCGCAGCTTGTGCAGGGCAGAAAAGCCCATGCCCACGCCTTCGTCCAGCTCAACATCCAGGCTTGCAAGCTCGAAAGGCGTGGTGCCCATACGGTCAATGTGCTCACGCACCTCTTCAGCGGTAATAGCCTTGGTGCGAGCCGCCTCCACAATGCCACCCTCAACGGCTGCGCTTACGCCGTTCGGAGCGGTGAACTCCAAGCGAGCAGGCTGGCCAATGCACAGCTGAACCTTGCCACGAACAGGCACGGCAGGCATACGGGCGTCGTCTACGAAGGCGGCCTCGGCGTTGCGCACGCGGAACACACGGTCGCCCTTGCCAACAGCGCGCTCAACGGCCAAAACAACCTGGCCCTGCTTGTTCACGCGCATATTTTCCACGGTGTGCACGAAGTGACCGCGGTTGGTCCAGAACTCAATGAGGTCGCCTTCGTGCAGCTCCGCTTCGGGCGTAATGGAAACCTTGCCATCGCGGGCCTGGGCAACGCGGCCCACCAGCACGCCGCGATTGTTCGGGCGGCCATAGCTCATGATGTCGTTATCGCGCTGGCCGGTAAGGTATGCCGTGGTGAAGCCGCGCGAAAACGCTTCGGAAAGCTTCTTGAACTCGGCTTCGGTGGCATGAATGCCTTCGCCGGTGCCACCCTGGGCACGGCTGGCCTCAACACGGTCGATCACCGCACGATACACCGAAACAACCGCCTGCACGTACTCGGGCGATTTCATACGACCCTCAACTTTAAGCGAGGCAATGCCCGCATCGAGCAGCTGTGGAATAAGATCGATGGTGCACAAATCCTTCGGCGAAAGCAGATGCTCGCCCGGCGAAGGAAGATTCTTGCGCAGCGCACGGTTGTGCAGCTCGTAAGGCAAGCGGCAGGCCTGCGCGCAGCGGCCGCGGTTGGCCGAGCGCCCACCCACCATGGAAGACATGAAGCACTGCCCCGAATAGCAGATGCACAGCGCACCGTGGGCGAAGCACTCCAGCTCTACGCCCAGTTCGGCAGCAACGCCGCCCAGCACGTTCAGCTCTTCAAGCGAAAGCTCGCGGGCAAGGGTAATGCGCTCGGCACCCAAGGCCGCAGCAGCGCGCAAACCATCTTCATCGTGAATGTTCATCTGGGTGGAAACATGCACTTCCGCATCGGGAATTGCGCGGGCAAGCTCGATGCAGATGCCCGTATCCTGCACAATGAAAGCGTCCACGCCGCAGCGGTACGCCTGACGAGCCAGCTCAAGAGCATCCTGAAGCTCAGATGGCAGCACCACAGTGTTCAGCGTAAGGTAGATCTTCACGCCGCGAAGATGCGCATAATCGCAAGCCTGGGCAAGCTCTTCCAACCCGAAGTTATCGGCGCCGCGGCGGGCGTTGAAGTGCCCCGCGCCCAAATATACGGCATCGGCACCAGCGCGCACGGCGGCGTGCAAGCAGGCCATGTTGCCTGCAGGAGCAAGCAGCTCCACACGCTTTTGGGCGCATTCTTCAATGCGCGCGGGCTGTGGCGCACAGGTGGAAGATTGGGGTTCGCTGTACATGTTCTGTCCTTTTCTCTTGCCCACCTCTAGGCATGAAAACGGCCATCGAGCGATGGCCGTTGGTGTTGTGGGTTTATGCCGGCTGGTTCCTTATGCGGCCTGAACCTTGGAGTCCGCATCCTGCAGAGCCTGAATGCCTGCGTTGTAATGCGACTGGATATCGGCAATGCGGCTATCGTAGTCGGAATAGTTATAATTGCCGTTCTGCGGCGCCTTTACGTCTTCATACAGCTGCACATAGGAAGAAAGCGCGGTTTGCAGTTCTTTTGCGCCCTGCACGTAGGAAGAATGAATATCGTTCATGGCCTCGGGCACGGTAAGTGCCTCAAGGTCGGAAACGCACTGGTTAACGGAAGAAAGCTGCGAGGAAAGGGAAACCACTTCCTTATCCTTCACGGCAGTGGAAAATTCGCCCATATTGGTGCTCAGCGTTTCCATGATGGTGTTCACGGAAGACATGTACTGACGGTTCTGGGTTTGCGCATCGGACTCAGCGCTGTTGGAAGAGCAGCCAACCAGGGCGCTCAGGCATGCGATGCAAAGCGCTGCTATAACAAGAAAACGTGCTTTCGCTTTCATACTAACCTTTCCATTGCGGAACACGCAGCGCCTTACGCACTGCACTATTCCCTATTGAAAACGATATTTTCCACCAGCAACTGCGCGTTTGCCCTTCTTCCCGAAGAATCCATAGCGCCGTAACGAGCCGTTACCCAAGAACAGCCTGGAAGCAGCTTAGCCATAGCAAAGAAGCTCAAAGAGCCTACCGTCCAGAAACCGCCCCGCCGCCAACGAAGCAATGCGAGCAAGCCGAAGGCGGCGAGCGAGCTGTCTACCCGCCCAACACGAATTCTGCCGCCCCGAAGGAGGCGGCAGAAGAGCAGTCGAGCGCGAGAGAACTGCCAATCAGGAAAAACTCCCATCGCTGGGCGAGGCGATGCGCGAGGCCGAAGGCCAAGCGCGAGCAGTACGCAACAAG
>CAZQWR010000106.1:0-4947 GCA_964597085.1 uncultured Cryptobacterium sp. | reverse complement strand
CGGCGACGCGAAGCCTTGTAGCGGGCAATCAGCACAGAATCGCGAGCGTCTAGGAAGATGATGCGGAAGGTGATGCCTGCCGCTTCCATGTTGTTCAGCTCCCCTTCAAGCTGGTTGAAGTACTCGCGGTTACGGGCGTCGCAAACAATTGCCAATTTGCGGCCGATCTCGTCTTTTCCCGGGACGTTGGCCAAGCTGATCATGTTCATGATGAGAGAAGGCGGCAGATTGTCGATACAGAAATAACCCAGGTCTTCAAACGTATGCATGGCTTCGGTTCGTCCTGCGCCGCTCATGCCGGTAATAACCACAACATCAGGACCAATGCTTTGAGGGGCCTCGAGCTCGGCAGATTCTTCGGTTTCCCCAACCAATACGTTTTCTTCGTCAGCCATTGTTAGCCCTCCCGGGGATCGTGAACATCCGCAGCTCCAGGGTTGCGCCCAGGATGCGTTTCCTTCTTCACGTTGTATTGTTTCAGTACAGCATACACGTCTTCTGCAACCTGATCAGGCACGGTATGAGATTGCTCTATTTGCTCCAATGTAGCATTGCGAAGCGCCGCGAACGATCCGAAAGCTTTAAGCAGCGCTTTCTTTCGTTTTGGACCCATGCCAGGAACTTCGTCCAAGATGCTGGTAGTCATACCCTTCCCACGCAACTCGCGATGGAACGTGATGGCAAAACGATGTGCCTCGTCTCGCACCTGCTTAACCAAGTACAAACTGGGGCTGCCGCCAGGCAGAACAACCGGCCCTGAATCTTGCCACGGAACAAACAGCTCTTCATCGCGCTTGGCCAAGCCGCAAATGGGGATATCCCCCGCCCCTAATTCGCTGAGCTGAGCAATAGCCGCGGTAAGCTGCGGTTTGCCGCCGTCAAGAATGATAAGGTCGGGGCGTTTGCCAAATCGCTCGTCCGCCAAACGCTCCTTGCAATAGCGGCGCGCCATAACCTCACTCATCATGGCGAAGTCGTTCGCTTCCTCCGATTCCATGCGAATCTTGAACCTGCGATATTGACCCTTGTCGGGGCGGCCGTTTGTGAAAACCACCATTGAAGCCACCGAATACCGTCCGTGAATGGTAGAAATGTCGAAGCATTCTATGCGAAGCGGCGGTGCGTCCAGCGCAAGAGCGCTTTCGAGCTGAAGGAGAGCATCATTGATGCGGTCGTCATCGTAGCTGCTACGGGCCTTATAGCGCATAAGCACATGGCGGGCATTGCGGTTGGCCATTTCCATAAGCGCAGCCTTTTCTCCGCGTTGGGGAACAGTGAAATGAACCTTGGCTCCATGCGTGCTCGAAAGCTTTTGAGTAAGCCATTCGTCTATCACTTCGGAATCTTCTGGGATATTCTCAACGATGAGCTCATGCGGAATGCTTTCAGTAGTGCCGTAATAGCGAAGCACAAACATTCGCAACAGCTCAGATTCAGGCACGTCCTTTCCCTTGTTGAAAATAAACTCGTTGGCGTTCATGATACGGCCTTCGCGCAAAACCAAAACGGCTATTCCCGCGATGGTTTCCTCGCGAAAAACACCAATCACATCGGCGTTAAGGCGATGCGTAGATACCGCATTCTGCTTAGTTGCCAGAGATTCCACGGTTTGAATGCGCTGCTTTACGCGAGCCGCACGCTCGAAATCGAGCTCTGCGGCTGCTTGCTGCATTTCCAAGTTGAGCTCATCCAAAAACTCTTTATGCTGCCCCGAAAGGAAGCGCTCCACCTTGCGCACCTGAAGCTGATATTCTTCTGGCGAAACACTTCCGCAGCAAGCGCCAGGGGCCAAGCCCACATGCGAATCAAAGCATGGCCTATCAGTAAGCTCGATGTCTTCATACGCAGCATCTTCGAGCTTGCGGTTCAAACGACGCCATTCGGCGCAACTCGACGAGCAAATAGGAACAACGCGCCGCACGATATCCACCAAGTTGCGCGCGGCCTTGCTATCGGTATAAGGACCAAAGTAACGTGAAGAGGGCTTATGCTTTTCGCGCGTGTACTTAATAGCGGGAAACACATCGCCTTTGGTTATCGCGATGAACGGATAGGTTTTATCATCCTTGAAGTCCGCGTTGAAAAAAGGCGCGTACTGCTCAATGAGGTTACGTTCCAACACCAGGCTTTCGTGCTCATTGGCAGTAACCACATATTCGAATGAATCAATCTGAGAAACAAGCAGCGGAATCTTCGCGCGCTCATCTTGGAAATTCACGTACTGGCGCATGCGCGCCCGCAACTGTTTGGCTTTACCAACGTAAATGACAGTGCCGTGTTTGTCTTTCCAAAGGTAGCAACCAGGCTCAGTTGGCACGCTGGTCAACTGCTCTTTTATCTGCTGAAGCTTTTCCTCGTCCATGCCAAGGGATTCCCGCTACAGCTGCTCTTCCAAGTCGAGCATCATCAACGAAACGTTGTCGCGCATGTCCTTAGCCTGCGCACGAGTAAGGTTGCCCGAGGCATAGAAGTCTTGAATTACCTCGATTTCAAACTGCAAGCCGCGGCGCTGAATCTCTTCAATGCTTACCGTTGCCGTTTCCATTGCCATGGAAGTCACCGATGCATCAGACTTGTCGAATACCGAAAGTGCACGTTCATGAGAGATAAGAAGCTTGGCAACAACCTCGCTGGGATAATCCGGGTTATTTACCAAGTTCTGCAAATATTCAACAGCAGCACGTTCGGAAAATTCACGAATCCTATCCATAGACTCGTGCTCTTCAACCTTTGAAGAAGAGAAAGACTTGGTTATGTTGCGACGAATAGCAGCAAATGCGTTGCGAACACGCAGGAAGCGGAATCTACTGGTAGATTTTTCTTCCTTGGAGTGAGCGATCAGAGCCTTCGAGCGCGAAAGCATACGAAGGTATTCGTATGCATCGAACGAATCCAGCTCTTTCCTGTCTACGGCCTCAATAAGCTTGGTGCTCTGATAATCGATAACGGCAAGGCGCAAACGGGCCACCGCGGGCTCTTCGATATCGGCCATGGAACGAATGGTGCGGATTCGATTGTTGTAAGAAGAAACCACCATCTTTGTTTGCTGGTCGTCCTCATCGGTGGAATCGGCCATCAGACGCTCAATCACCGTTCGCAGAATCTCGATCTTCGTACGGTTAAGCTCTTCGATGTCCTCTTCGTCTTCCTCGACTTCTTTAGGCGCAAGCGCAGGAAGCAAGAAGTTGGCCAGCAGCAACGTGCACACAATCACGCCCGAAGCAAGGAAGATAATGAGGGAGCGTTGCGGGAAGGCGGAGCCATCGGCCAGCAAAAACGGGATAGTGAACGCGATAGAGAGCGTGATGGCTCCCTTCGGCCCACCAACGGTAGTGATGAGCGCGCTCTTGAGCATCTTCTTGCTGAACTTTTCGCGTTTGCCGGTATCGGGGTTTCGCAAGATGCGCTCCATCGCAACTGCCCAAATAAAACGAAGCATCACGATAAGCGCGGTAATTGCCAGAACGTAACCAATAAGGGTGTAGTTGCTGATGTACAAATTGTCCCAAGAAGACTGCATGGCATTGGGCAGTTGAATGCCCAGCAAAACAAACACGATGCCGTTCAAGGTAAAGCTAACCACATTCCAAACACTGGAAATAGCAATGTTCAAACGGCTTTGGTAGGGAGAAATCTTATGATCGCGGAAGATACTCCAAACTATTCCGCATGCCACAACGGCCAAGATGCCCGAAACATTGATGAGTTCACCGATAAGGAAAACAACGAAGGGCATAGACACTTCGAACAGGACATGAAACGTAATAACATCCAAGCCCATCTGGCGAATACGCCGATTAATGAGCAGGAAAATGATGGCAAGAAATATGCCAAGAACAATGCCGCCGATGAAGCTATTGGCAAAAGTGTAAGTGGCGTTCATGAGTGAGAAAGCGCCGGTAACTGCAGCCGAGATGGCAAACTGAAACGAAACAACACCAGATGCGTCGTTGATAAGAGCCTCGCCCTGCAGAATAGCGTTTTCGCGCTTACCCACCTTAGCTTCCTTCTTAAGGGCAGCAACGGCCACAGCATCGGTGGGCCCCAACGCAGCTCCCAGAGCAAATGCCGCCGCCAAAGGAACGGAAGGCACGAGCCAATGCAGCAAAAAGCCAACGCTCAAAGTAATAACCAAAACCAAGCCGATAGCAAACGATAAGATCTTCGCCTTGCTTTCCCATAGGCTTTTTCGGTTGGCTTCACGCGAGTCAATGAACAGTAGGGGCGCTATGAACAGCACCAGGAACAATTCAGGGTCAACGTTCACCTCGATAGGCGAAATGGCAAGCATTGCGATGCAGATGCCCAAACCGATCTGAATCAGAGGAGCAGAAATTTTAGGGATAACCTGGTCAAGAATGGAAGAAAGAAGAACGGCCACCATCAAAAGAAGAATGAGCTCAAATGCTTCCACAAAACCATCCCTTCAAACATTCGCTTGTATCTAAATTAAAGGATGTATAGTTCCCTCCCATAGCGATACAGGCACATTGCAGAAAATCTCAATAGGAGTAGAAACGCATCGAATGCTGTACACGCATTTGGCCGATTACAGCCTTCCAAAATAGCGCTGATGCATATAAGCAATCCGAGGGCATTATGCACGGGAGACTCGCAGGCTTCGCCAGCCACCCTCCCTCGCAAGCTCAGTCGGGCAAAACCCTAAAAACGTGCCACAGGCACGTTTTCTTAACGGGTTTTCACCTCAACGGTTCGAATCCCCGACGCCTTTGTTGGGAAACTGCTAGCAACAAATAAAGCCCCATTGCTGGGGCTTAGGATTTCAATGGTGGACCGTCGGGGACTCGAACCCCGGACCTTGGGATTAAGAGTCCCCTGCTCTACCAACTAAGCTAACGGTCCAAAGAAGCGCAACTTGTGCGCGATATGTTAAATGGTGGACCGTCGGGGACTCGAACCCCGGACCTTGGGATTAAGAGTCCCCTG
>CAZQWR010000105.1:1309-4981 GCA_964597085.1 uncultured Cryptobacterium sp. | reverse complement strand
GAAGTAACCTTCAACTTCCCCTTCCAGGCTGTATTCCGCTGGTTCAAGACAGCGGACGCAGCTGGTTTGAGCATCACCTTTCACAATACCGGTAACCAACAAGGCGCCACCAGTATTGGAAATTGTTACATCCCAGCTAAGCGGATGGGAAAAAGTGTACTCATCTACACCTTGCTCCATTTTTGAAAGTGAGTATTCCCCGCTAAACGACAAGCTCTCCGCCGGAGCGAAGAGCTTTGCGGGAACCTCGATGTTCAAAGGCTCCATTAGCGACCAGAATTGATGGAATTGGCGTTAAGGCGATCGCGGCAACGGCGAACGCTGTTAAGCGCGGTATCGAGACTCTGCTCAACATGGCTGAATACCTCATCGGCAAAATCTTCAGCACCAGCGCGGGTTTCACGCTCGAGCTCGCGAGCTTCGGCCAAAATAGTGTCGGCCTGCTGCTGGGAAATGCGAACGATTTCCTGCTCGCTTGCAATGGTAATTGCCTGGGAACGGGCATCCTCGATAAGACGGCTGGCCTGAGCCTCTGCCTCGTCAAGAAGAGCCTGACGCTCGCGAATAACCTGACGCGCCTGAGCAAACTCGCTCGGGAACGTATCGCGGATTTCGTCCAGAATCTCGAAGGCTGCCTGGGCGTCAACCTGCTTCATGTTCTTATTAAGCGTGCCAGGTTTAGCATCCTCGATGAGCATGGTGAGCTCTTCGATAAGATTCATTACGCCATTTTCGTCCATACGTATCCTTCCGAACCGTGCGCATGCGCACGAAATATAAACATAGCTGTGCAGAGTGCATTGCTAGCAAACTAGTGTACCAAAAAGCATGCTTATGCCCAAAATCTGCGCAATTGCAGAAAAGCCTGAACTATCGGTTAAGGCGATTACTGATTTTCTTTAGCCGCGTAAGCCTCGGCAAAATACTCTTTCAGAGCAGCCTCTACACAAGGGGGAACAAAGCCGTTGATGTTGCCGCCCATAGACGCCATTTCACGGATGATGGACGAGGAAAGGTACATGAACTTCGGGGGCGACATAATGAAGAAAGTTTCCAAGTCTTTGGAAAGCTCATAGTTCAATGCCGTCATCTGGAACTCGTATTCGAAGTCGGTGATGGCTCGCAGGCCCTTGACCACAACATGGGCGTCAAGCTGATGAACGCAATCGACCAAAAGTCCCTCGAAACTGATAACGCGAACGTTGGACAAGCCAGCGCAAGCCTCGGTGGCAAGGCCGACGCGCGTTTCAAGGTCGAAGATGGGGCTTTTCTTGGCGGACTTCGCTACAGCCACAACCACTTCATCGAAGATCTGCGCCGCACGCGAGATTACATCGAAGTGGCCTGCGGTAATGGGATCGAACGTTCCCGGTACAACCGCTCGTTTCATTACTGTTCCTTCCTGAAGGTTATCAGCGATGTGGCTCCGTAGTCCTTTACGGAAACCACCGTGTATTCTAGCGCATCAAGCTCCTGCTCAACCGCCTGTTTATCTTTTTTGGCGAACTCATAGCAAACCAAAGCACCTGGCATGAGCCTACCAGATGCATCGAGCTCTTTCACCAAACCAATCACCTTCGAAGCTTCATATGCATAAGGCGGATCCAAGAAAACTAGGTCGAAAGCAGCACCCTTGAATTGCGGCAAAGTAAAAGCATCGCCTTTCCGCAAGGCGAATTTAGTGCGAGGAATGCCCAAGGAAGCTATGTTCTGCTCAACGATCTTGGCGGCATCCCTACCCTGCTCGCAGAAAGTTACATGCGCAGCCCCTCGGCTAAGGGCTTCCAAACCCACAGCGCCTGAGCCTGCAAAAGCATCTAGCACACAGGCACCTTCCAAGGTTCCACGGGCGCTGGTAAGCAAACTCATAAGAGCCTCGCGAACGCGGTCGGTGGTTGGGCGAGTTGCATCGCCTTTGAGCGATTTCAGAGGTCTTCCCCTGTGCTCACCTGCAATAATCCTCATTTGTTCCTAGCCTCCTGAACATTTGCCAGCTCCCGCAACACAAGCGTACGCTCGTTTTCAGAAAAGCCCCGCCCCTCGAGCAAAGCGCAAGCATCGCTGTAGGCTGCTTCGATAACCGCCTTATCGCGCACAACATTGACCAACTTCAACGGAGAACGACCATGCTGCCGATCTCCGAAGATATCGCCCTCGCGACGCATGCGCAAGTCGCGCTCCGAAAGCTCAAAGCCATCGTTGGTAGCTTCCATGGCCTTCAAACGTTCAAGGGCTTCAGGGGCACGCGAACGAGAAACCAAAAATACCTTTCCTGGCAAACGCCCACGGCCAACTCTGCCACGAAGCTGATGAAGCTGAGCCAGGCCGAAACGATCAGCGTCTTCGATGATCATTACCGTGGCATTCGGAACATCGACACCAACCTCAACCACCGTAGTGGAAACCAAAACATCTATTTCTCCCGCACGAAAAGCCTGCATTACCGCATCTTTCCGTGATGCTGAAAGCTTGCCATGCAAAAGCTCCACCCGCGCAGTAGGTACAATCTGAGACTTCAGAACCTCCGCATGCTTGGTAGCAGCAGAAAGGGTATCGCCCACATCATCGTGCTCGATGCCCCATTCGATTGCAGCGTATTCGATAGCGCTTTCGCCAGAATCCTCTTCAGCCAAAGCCCTATCGGGCTCAGGCGTTGCAATACCAATGAGCGGGCAGACAACATACGCCTGCTCACCTCGGGAAAGAGCCTCCCGAAGAGCGTCGTAGGCAATGCCTTCTTCCGAGAAATGACAAACTTTCGTGGTGCGCCCGCCTTGCTTCGAAGGTGGTTGATGCAAGTAGGAAAGCGTAAGCCCACCGTACAAAGCCAGCGCAAGCGACCTAGGAATGGGTGTTGCGGTAAGCGAAAGCACATCGCAGCCAGGGGCCTTTTCGATTAATCCAGCCCGCTGCTCAACACCGAATCTTTGCTGTTCGTCAATGCAAACCAAAGAACACATCTTTGGCGTAACGTCGCTTTGCAATAATGCGTGAGTTCCAAAAAGAATCTGAATAGAACCGTTGGCAAAGCCTTCTACAACAGCCTTCCGCTCTTCAGAAGGGGTTGAGCCCATAAGCGTAGCCCATGAAACGCCCGCAGCATCAAGCAAACCGCCAAGCGCATTGCCATACTGGCCTACAAGAACCTCGGTTGGTCCCATCAGCATTGCCTGAAAACCGGATTGCGCCGCCGCAACAAGCGCAAACGAAGCGACTACCGTTTTGCCAGTACCCACATCTCCCAGCAGAAGATGGTTCATAGGATACGAACTGGACATACGCTCAAGAATTGTATGAACAGCTGCCTGTTGGTCGGAAGTAAGCGTGAAAGGAATGGCTTCTTTAAGGGCTCGAATAGCTGCACCTTCGACCTGATGAGCGAAAGGCTCATTCAAGCTAGCGCGCTTTTGCTCCATTTGAAGCAAACCCAGTTCTAGGAAAAGCAGCTCTTCGTAGCGCAGTCTTCGACGGGCCTGTTGCGCATCGGCAAGGGAAACCGGGCTATGCACTCCCCTAAAAGCTTCACTGCGCGAGTAAAGACGATAGCGGCTACGAAGCGAAAGAGGCAACGGGTCGTATGCCCCACGCACCTGGCTAAGAGCGTTGGCCACAATCCTGCGAACCATGTTGCGAGAAAGCTTTGAAGTAGAGGGGTAAACAGGCAAAACCTTG
>CAZQWR010000105.1:0-1299 GCA_964597085.1 uncultured Cryptobacterium sp. | reverse complement strand
GCTTTTCAATTAGAGGGTTCACCATTCGCTTGAACCCGTAGTTAAACTCAACCTTGCCAGAAACCGAAACCGGAGTGCCAGGCTTCAAAGAATCGGCCAGCCAAGGCTGATTGAAGCACGTTGCAATAAGAGTGCCCGTGGAATCTACCAGCGTGATCTCAACGAGCGAAAGCCTGGGCTTGGGAGTCTTCTTCTTTACCTCGTAAATGCTGGCAGCAAGCGTGCACTGCTGCCCGATGACGGCCTGTTGAATGCTCACCACCTGCGACATATCCACATAACGCAAGGGAAAAACGTTCAGCAAGTCGCGAACCGTCCGAACACCCATGGCATCTTCCAGAACCTGCGCGCGAGCAGGACTGACCTGTTTAACCGATGCAGCAGGCGCTTCAAGCTCCAAAGAGGCATGAAGGCGGTCGAGGTCGTTGCCCCGATCCGCCTTCGTGATTTTAGATTGACCGCTCAAAACCAGCGAGCCCAATGCTTAGAAAGGTTTACTCGACCGAAAGAACAATTGGGTACAAAGGCTGTTCACCACGATGGGAATCGATTTCCAGGTCTTCGTACTCCTCTTCGATTCGAGCAAGAAGGGCATCAAACTGTTCATCAGAATAATCCTCGCCGGCAAGAATAGTGAGGTTGTCGGCATCCTCGGCCTCAAGAACCTCGAGAACCTTCATGGTTGCATTTTCAATGGTGTCGGAAACGACTTCCAGCTCGCCTGCAGCAATGCCGATTACATCACCATCATGAATAGGGTTGCCATGCACATCCTTGGAATCTTTAACCGCAGTGGTTACCTCGCCGGTTTTCACCTCTTCACGAGCAGCCGACATTTCCTGGATATTTTCTTCCAGGCTGGCTTCCTCGTTGAAAGCGAACAGGGCAGAAAATGCCTCGGGCACACTCTTGGTAGGAACAACGCCGCAAGGCTTTTCGGAAACCTCGGCGCACGACTGAGAAGCCATAAGAATATTGGAGTTATTGGGAAGAATGATTACCGAATCGGCGTTAACAGCGTTCACGGCATCCAGAAGCTCCTTCGTGGAAGGGTTCATGGTCTGCCCGCCAGAAACAACGTAATCAACGCCAAGGCTCTTCAAGATAGCAGCGTTGCCGGAACCTGCGGCTACGGAAACGAAACCGATTGCCTTGCGCTCAGACTGTTGCTCGGCTTCGAGCTTTTCGGTGCGCTCTTCGCTCTGCAGCTTCATGTTGTGAATGAACACCTCAAAGATTTCGCCGCGCTCCAGGAAGTAGGCAAGAACCTTGTCGGGAGTGTTGGAGTGAACATGCACT
>CAZQWR010000104.1:0-4998 GCA_964597085.1 uncultured Cryptobacterium sp. | reverse complement strand
CGTGGCGGGGGTTGGCAGGGTGCCGCGAAGGGTTCTCTGAACACTGTTCCTGTTGGATTTCCAAAGGAAATCTTCTTCTAGTGCATGAAGCAGTGCAGCGCATGAAGGTTCTGTTTTTGGAGAAAACAGAACCTGAACAGCGGAACGGGTATCCTGAGCGGCACCCCGCCAGCCCCCGTCCCGCCAAACGCGGACGAGCGCAAAAAAGAAGGGGACCGAAGTCCCCAGCGGTTAGGCTTGAAAGCCGGTGTCTTCAATTTTTCCTGGGCCGTCGGCAGCGGCGGTAGCCAGTGAATCGCAGCGTTCGTTTTCCGGGTGGCCAGCGTGGCCTTTCACCCAGTGGAAAGTAACCGAATGTGGCTCCTTGGCGGCAAGCAGGCGCTTCCACAAGTCGGTGTTCTTAACGGGCTCCTTCTTGGAATTCTTCCAGCCCTTCTTTAACCAGCCATCTACCCAATGCTGGTTGAAGGCATTCACCACGTACTGCGAATCGGAGTGCACTTCCACCGTGCAGGGCATTTTCAAAGCTTCCAGCCCGGTGATTACGCCCAAAAGCTCCATGCGGTTGTTGGTGGTGCAGGTGTAGCCCTGCGAAATCTCGCGCGTGTGCAGCTGGCCGTTTGGGTCGGTGTAGTGCAACACGGTGCCGAAGCCGCCCGGCCCGGGGTTGCCGCGGGAAGACCCATCGCTGTAAAGAATTACCTTCATTTTGTCTCCTTGAGGTGGGCCGCGCCGTGGCGGCCGTAATGCTTTTGTTGTTACGGTGGCTCGTTTGCGTCGCCGTTCGCTGCAACGCGTTCAGCTGCCGTCGAGCCTTGCGCGCAGCGCTGCTTGTCGTTGCCCGGCCTTCGCCAGACCCCGCCAGACCCCGTCAAGCGCTGGCCGGCTTGGGTGCGCCTTGCGCTTCGGCAGCCGCAGCCTACTTGCAGGCGTTTTCGATGGTGCGCTTCAGCTCATCGAAGCCGGTGCCTTTTTCTGAAGAGCACACCACCATCACTACGTCCTGCGGCAGGTTCAGTTGCTTGCGAATGGCGGCCTTCTGCTTATTGGCTTCCGACTTGCTAACCTTGTCGGCCTTGGTGAGCGCAATCATGAATGGCAGCTCGCAGGCGCGCAGGAACTCTACCATCTGCTCGTCGAGCTTGGTGGCGGGGTGGCGGATGTCGATGAGCGAAACCACCAGCGCATAGTAACGGTACTGGTCGAAGTAGCCGTTGATCATTTCCGACCAACGCGCCTTTTCGCTCTTCGCCACTTTGGCGTAGCCGTAGCCTGGCAGGTCAACGAAGTCGATTTCCTTGGTGGTGAAGAAGTTGATGGTGCTGGTTTTGCCCGGCATGGAAGAAACCTTGGCCAGCTTCTTGCGGTTGAACAGCTTGTTTATAAGCGAGCTTTTGCCCACGTTGGAGCGGCCCACGAAGGAAACCTCGGGGCGCACCGAAGCAGGGATCTGGGCGGAAGTGCCGTATGCTCCCTGGAATTGGACCTCGTTGTAGTTCATGCGCTGCCTTTCGTTCGGAGTTTCCATGATAGCGTTGCCCGGCGCGCCCGAAAGCCGTGATAATGGAACCCCAAAGTACAACCATCAGCGGAAAGCGCGGGCAGGCATGAGCCGATTCGAACAATTCATCGAAAAAGTAACGGGTGGCGAGCTGCTTGCCAGCATCATAGCCGCTGCCATCATGCTGGTTATCATCATGCTGGTGTCGCACCTGCTCACGCGCTGGTTGCGCCACCGCATGAAAAGCGGCGGCCATGCAATGCCGTCGGGCACCATCGTCATCAACATCATGCGCATCATCGTATGGGGCTGCGGCATCTGCATCATTTTGGATTCCTGCTTCGACGTGAACATGACGGGCGTTATCGCGGCCCTGGGCGTTGGAGGCATTGCGCTTTCGCTGGGCTTCCAGGACACGCTTTCCAACCTCATTGGCGGCGTCCAGGTTTCGTTCATGCGCATCGTTTCCCCGGGTGACAACATCCAGGTGGGTTCCAACACCGGCGTGGTGCAAGACGTTACTTGGCGCCACACCACCATCAAGAACCGCTTGGGCGAAACCGTCATCATTCCCAATTCGGTAATTTCCAAGAACGCCGTTATGCACTTGGCGGCGCCCGAGCAGGTAACGGTGCAGTTTGTTGCCAGCACCGCTGAAGACCTCGACTTGGTGGCGGCTCGCACGGCAGTGGCGGCCCGCAATGCCCTTGCAGGAATTGCCGAGCTCGAAGGCGAGCCGGTTGTTGTGTACACCGAGCTTCTGGAAGAAGGCGCCAAGGGCAAGGTAGTAGTGAATATCACCGATTCTTCCAAGGCGGTTGCCGCGGCCGATGCCATCATGAAGGCCATCACCCCCATCTTGCGCGCTTAAGCGTTGCATTGTTGCGGCCAGGTGAACGTTCGTTGCGCTCCTGTGCAGGCGGGCGTTTGGCGCACGTGCGTTTGCTATCATGGGAACGTTCTAGATTTGTGCTGGCAGCCCCGCTTCCAGCATGCGAAACGATGAAGGAATACCATGACTCAGCATCTCACCGAAAAGGACGTGCGCGGCATTGCCACGTACGCACGCATCGGGCTTACAGATGAAGAGGTAACTTCCATGACCGAAGACCTCAACAACATCATCGAAAGCCTGAAGCCCATCACCGAATACGACCTGGAAGGCGTAGAGCCTACGTTCCACCCAATCGGCGGCCTTTCCAACGTAATGCGCGAAGACGTGGAAGGCGAAAGCTTCACCCAGGAAGTGGCCCTTTCCAACGCTCCCAAGCAGCAGGACGGCAGCTTCCTTATCCCTGCAATTCTGGGCGGAGGCGATGAGTAATGGCCAAGCAGTTTGCAGAGCTTTCCGTGGCAGAAATCCAGGCTGGCCTGGCTGCCAAGGAATTCAGCGCCAAGGAAGTGGCGCAAAGCAGCATCGCCCGCATCGCCGAAGCTGACGGCGCCGTGCATGCCTTCCTCGAAACTACCGAGGAAATGGCCCTACAGGCCGCCGAGCGCGTAGACGCCGCTGTGGCTGCAGGCAATCTTGCCCAGGCAGGCCCCCTGGCGGGCGTACCCGTTGCCTTCAAGGACAACATGAACCTTACGGGCACGCACACCACGTGTTCTTCCCGCATGCTGGAAAACTATGTTTCGCCCTACACGGCAACGTGCGTTAACCGCATCATCGAAGCTGGCGGCATTCCGCTGGGCAAGCTGAATATGGACGAATTCGCCTTCGGTTCCTCTACCGAAACCTCCGCATTCGGCCGCACGTTCAACCCATGGGACTTGGAGCGCGTGCCGGGCGGTTCTTCCGGCGGCTCTTCCGCTGCCGTTGCCGCAGGCCTGGCCACCATCACGCTGGGCTCCGACACCGGCGGCTCCATTCGCCAGCCGGGTAGCTTTTGCGGCACCGTTGCCGTTAAGCCCACCTACGGCGTGGTTTCGCGCTACGGCGTTGTGGCCTTTGGTTCTTCGCTCGACCAGGTAGGCCCCTTCGCTCGCAACGTGCAGGACGCCGCCCTGGCCATGAACGCGCTTGCCGGTCACGACCCGCTTGACTGCACCAGTCAGCCCGTTTCCACCGATTTCACCGCTAATTTGGCTGAAGGCGTTAAGGGTATGCGCATTGGCGTGGTTCCCACCTTTATGGAAGCCGAAGGGCTTTCGCCCGAGGTTCGCGCGAAGGTGCAGGAAGCGGTTGACCACCTTCAGCAGCTGGGCGCTGAAATCATAGAGGTTGAGCTGCCCAACGCACAGGCCGCCATGAGCGCTTATTACGTGCTTGGTCCGTGCGAGGCGTTCTCTAACCTGGCCCGTTTCGACTCTGTTCGCTATGGCTACTGCGAACAGGGTTGCAAAGACCTGGGCCATCAGTACGAGGCATCGCGTTCGGCTGGCTTCGGCCCCGAGGCGCGCCGCCGCATCATGCTGGGCAGCTACCTGCTTTCAGCGGGCGTGTACGAAAAGTACTACTATCCGGCACAGCAGGTGCGCACGCTCATCACGCAAGACTACGTGAAGGCATATGAAAAGGTCGATTGCATCGTGGCGCCCGTTGCCCCGCGCACGGCCTTCAAGTTCGGCGAAATTGCCGACCCAACCTCCATGTACCTATCCGACATGTTCACCATTTCCATCAACATCGCTGGTAACGGCGGCATGAGTATGCCCGTTGGCTTGGGTGCCGATTCCGGTCTGCCTGTTGGCGTGCAGCTTATCAGCCCCGCGTTCAAGGACGAAAACATGCTGCGCGTTGCCGCCGCTCTCGAAACCGTGTACGGCCCGGCACCTGTTGCCCCTGCATTCGCCGACGGAAAGAAAGGTGAGTAAGCCGTGAAGAAGCTCGAAGAAGTACTCGAGGATTGGGAAGCGGTTATCGGCCTGGAAATCCATGCCGAGCTCACCACCCTTGAAACCAAGATGTTCTGCAACTGCAAGCTGGAGTTCGGCGCTGCGCCCAACACGCACACCTGTCCGGTTTGCTTAGGCCTGCCCGGCGCACTGCCTGTGCCCAATAAGGCCGCAATCGAAAGCATCTGCCTGGCCGGCCTGGCCACCAACTGCGACATCGAAAAGCGCTCGATGTTCTACCGCAAGAACTACATGTACCCCGACATGGCCAAGAACTTCCAAACCACGCAGGGCCCCGTGGCCTTCTGCATGCGCGGCCACTTGGATTTGGACGTAGACGGCGCTGCTGCCAAGGAGCGCATCGACCTGGGCGGGCTTGAGCCTGGCCAGCAGGGCGAACCCGGCAGCACCGCGGCAAACGTAACGCGTACCGAAGACGGCTACGTGGCTCACGTGGGTATTGAACGTATCCACATGGAAGAAGACGCGGGCAAGATGATCCATATCGGCGGCGGTGAAGGCCGTATTGCCGGCGCCACCCATTCGCTGGTGGATTACAACCGCGCGGGCACGCCGCTCATCGAGTTGGTAACCATGCCTGATTTGCGCACGCCCGAAGAAGCGCGTCTGTTCATGCAGAAGCTTCGCCAAATCTATTT
>CAZQWR010000103.1:0-5136 GCA_964597085.1 uncultured Cryptobacterium sp. | reverse complement strand
TACATGTTCTTCCCGCCCTTTACGTAACCTCGGTAGTTGTTATTGATGCTGCGAGTGACGTAGGTGTTACCAATCGTTTCGGACATCCACAATTGGCGATACCACGACTTGTAATCCTTCACGATGCTGGGGTCGCTCACGTTCAGGTTGAGCTCGCCGAATGCGTAGTATTCCACCAAGGCAATCTGCGGGCCAATCACGAACAGGACCTTGATCATATCCGTGTCGTACATATACAGCAGCTGATTCGATACCACCTTGTTCGTCTTGTAGTTGTACACCTTGCCGTAGCGAACGGTGACATCACCGTTGTTCACCGTCTTCCTATCATTCGCTTCGAGCACAACATACGATTCGGGATCGCTGATCTTATTGCCGATGCCCACGGTCGAGATAACCCGGTTGCCGTCATTGGAGCTAAGCTCACGCACATATTGGGATCGATACGGCATATCCCTACGACCGAAACTGTCCTTATATCGGTAGTACATATAATCGAGGCTGAAGCTGTAATCGGTGAACAGGTAATTCCAGTTCTGGGCCGCCGCGGAATAACGGTCCACCTCGTCGGTGGCCGCGGTATCGCCCTTGTTAATCGTTGCGTAAACCTTCGTCGTTGCGCCGTTTTTCGACCAGTTGTATTCGTTGATGGAGCCAAGGAGCTTCTTCTCCCTAGCCTTCATCGTCTCCGTATTGATGTTGAGGAATTTCTTCTCGTACTGCGCGTTCGGGTTCACGGTTTTGAAGCCTATTGCCTGCATTTCCTCAACGATGTTTTCAACCGGGCGCGTTGTGCCATCGGAATCGGTGATGGTAGGCCGCATGTTCTTGGGCAGGGCCTCCAAGCGGGCAGACATGCTCTGCAGCTCGTCGAGGGTGAAGCTGCACGTGGGCTTCCAACTGTCGTTGGTGCTGCCGTCTTCCTTCGTCTTAAGGTAAAGGTTGCCGAAGCACGACTCGTCATAGGCCGCGCTCAGCGCGTAGTTGTCGGTGGAAAAGGTGTTCTGCCCCGCAGACGAGCTGCGCGTGTCGATAACCAGGTTCTTCACCTGGCTGGAATCGGAATCCTGCGTGGCAGTGATGTAAGACGACTTGGTGTAGTACTTTGCCTGGATGATTTCCTCGTAGGTCATGCCCGGATTGTCGGCGAGCATCTTGGTTACATCCACATCGGTGATCTTGGTTGCATCCGCACCAGTGCCGCTTTCGGTCGTTTTGCCGGGGTAGTCGCTTCGCATCTGATCCCAGTTAACCGTGCCGTAGAGCACCTTCGACATGTCGTCGGAGTAGTTGCCGAGCTCCTTGATATCGTTCACGACACCGGCGACGGCCCCCGCACTGCCGCTCTCGCTCTTCTGGGCCTTGTACAAGTCCACGCTCAGCTTGGCGCTATAGAGCGTGTAGGCATTGTTGTACATAACCATGAAGCTGGCCAGGAAGGCGCGCTTGGCAGGAATGGCCTCCTTGTCCCAGTTGTACTTCGTTTCCACATAGGCGAAGTAGTTGTCCAGCACGTTCGAGGTGTCCCCCGTTCCAGGGGTAAGGATGTTGTGCAGCGTGGTGTAGGCGCCGGAGATACCATTCAAGCCCTTGTTCTTGGCGTTGTTGTCGGCTTTGTCGAGATAGGCGCTCAAGGCCTCCACTGCCTTTTCGGGCATATTCTTGACCGAGGTGCTGCGGGAGCACTTCGTCGTGGTTTCGTTGCCCTCGTCGTCAAGTTCGTTCCATCCGGAGAGCACCTTGTCCATACCTTGCAGAATATCGGTGGAAGTCTGCGAGCAAAGGAAGCTCTTCAAATTCGTATAGGTTTTCGCGTCCTGTTCCCAGGAAACCTTGGCCGACTGCTCGTTGAGCTTCGCATTGATGGTGTTGACGGTAACTTCGACGGAATCGATCTTCTGGTCCATCTCGTCGAGCTTGTTCATGACGTCGTCGACGGTGTAGCGCTGCGATTCCTCAGGGTAGAGCGAGTCGTAGACAAGGCCGCCGAGCAGGCCCGCAACCGTGAAGATGGCCGCCGACCAGTTGATGAAGCCGCCACCGAGGAACCTAACGAGGTTGATAGCGTGGTTGATGCCGAACCCGACCTGAACCGCATTGTTGATAGTCTTCTTAACGTTGCTGTTGGCTTTAGAGTCCTTGGAATCATCCCTGTACAAGGTGTACATGCCGTCAACGTAGTTGGTAGAACCCGCGGAAACGGCGGATGCAGCCGCCGCCGTGGAAGCGTACCTGGTGATTACATTAGTGGCGATGGTCCTGGTCGAGATCGCAGACGCATCTTCCCCGTCAACAGACGCCAAGCTCACCGAGCTTTCGCCCGAATCCGAGTCGGACTCCACGCGGCTATAGGCTTCACCGTCGAAGAGCGCAACGCTCTTGTCCTGCTCGGGTACGCCGAAGGCATTGGTGGAGCCATTGCTCATAGTAAGCGTGGTGCCGGAAAGGTATGTGTACAGCGAATTGAACAGCGCTTCGGTATCGGAGGTGTCGAAGCCAAGCAGCTGGGCATCGCTGTCGAACTGGCTGTTGGGTACGGTCACCTTCAACTCGAACAAATTCTGGCCGGCATCATAAATCTGGCACTCGATGCTGCCGTCAACGCTTTCGCTCGAGGTGCCGCCAGTGGAAGTTGCGATGTCGTACGCAGTGAAGGCGGTATCACTGCCAAGTTGCACGTTGCCCACAATGCCGCTTTTCTCGGTTTCCTGGCTGGAATGCAGCTGAGCCAAGTAGGTAATGGTGGTGTTCGCGTCGTCGCTTTCAAGCTCAATGCCCCAGGCAAACGCAATGGGGCTGGTGGCGGCATAGGCGAACTGCTCCTCGGCCGTTTCCGCGGCGCTTGCGGTTTTGGCTTTGGGGTACACGATGGTGTTCTTGAACGTGGAGGTTATCTCGCCGCCGAACAACAAGCCTTGGCTGAGCGCCTCGGTAAGCTCCTCGTAAGCAGCAGCGCCAGTGGCATCTTTGACCTCAAACGTCACCCAGGTGTAGGTATCGTCAGCAGCCACATCAGTAACATCGATATTCGAATTGCTAGGTGCCCTTACGCTGCCGGCAATATCTTCCGGAGTGAACCTTTTGTAGGTAATGCCTTCCGAAGTGAACTCTTCGCCATGCGCGAAGCTGTAGAACTCGGAATCGGAGCGGACGGGCGTGCCCACCATGATGCCATCAAGGTCAACAGGTACGGTGAACTTGTTGTTGCCGTCCCAGTACTGGCCGTTGCTGAAGGTGTGATACGAGCCTTCGTTGCCCGTAAGCGAAGTGATTTCCGCAACGTAGCCAGCAGCTTCGGAGTAGTTTACGCAGGCAATGCCGCAGTCCTTGCTTTCATCGGAAAACGGGCTGTTCACAAGCTCGATGTAGCCATAATCGGAATCGGCCTTGGCAACGTCTTCGCCAATGTTGTCAATCAAGATATACAGCTCGTAGTGAGTGCGATCGCTCAGGTTTTCGCTTTCCTCATTGGTGCCGGCAACCTTGATGCTGTAGGCGCCCTCACGAACCACGGAGTTTTCCAAGGTGCCGGAAAGCTTAACCTTGGACTTGTCGAAAAATGCGATCTCGCCCACGTTATCGGAAGAACCCGCAAAGGGGATCTCCGATTCTAAAACCACGGTGGCCGATTCGGCACCCTCGTTAATGGGGCGCTTCACCTCAAGGTTCACCATGGTTTCGGTATCCTCTGCAGCCTGCTGGTCCACCCTGAGCGAAACCGTGGTATCGATGGAAAGGGTTTCGCCGCGCGCCTCCACATCCACCGTCTTGGAGAAGGCGCAGGTGTTGTCACCGTCGGCAGCGGCAGCGGCGCCGTTGTTACCGCTGCTTCCCCCACTGCCCGAGGCCTCATCGGCGAAGGCCTTCAAGCCGCCCGCGGGCACCATGCCCACAACGAGCGTAAGGGCCACCACAATGCTGAGCGCCGCCTTAGAGCCGCGCTTCTTCGCCGCGAAGAGCAAGGCGGCTGCCAGAACAACAGCCAAAACCAGCAGCAAGATGGTGCTGGCGGAATCGCCCGTATCGGGCATGGTGCCAGCGTTGCTGTCGTCCGCGCTGAGCTGGTCGTCAGCGCTAGGCCGGTCGTCGTTGTTCGTATTGTTCTGGCCGTCATTGTTCGTGCTGCCCGGATCGCCAGCGCCTGAGCCACCAGACTCACCGGAGCTTGAGCCCTTGGCAATAATGGCCGTGGTGCTTACCTGTTCGCCATCGGCAGTGCTTTTGGCTTCCGAGGTGGTAGAGCCGCTTACCAGCGTCCAGCCACTGGGCACCTCGAAGGAAACCGTGTGGTCTTGCGCGCCGATGCCCAACTTGTTGGTATCGGTAGCGGTGATTTGCACCTGATTGCTGGGCAAGCCTTCGGTTGAAGCCGTTACCTCTAGGGGCAGGTAATCGAAGGGGTCGGTGTATTCGGCGCTATCTTCGTCCGCCCATGCGGTGTGCGCAAAGCAAAGCGAAAGCGTCAATGCTGCAAAAAGCGCAAAGAGCGTCAGCGCCGCGCGCTTTGCCGGCGTTGCAGTAATGGGATGAGTGGGTTGCATCCTATTCCTTCTTCCCAAGGCCAATAAGTCACAAAAAATCAGATAGAAGCATTCTATCTTGAAAGGCCAAGGCCGTACGTAGGCAAAAGATTTTTGAGGCACCCGAAACGAAAGCAGCGCCCTACCCCGCAGCAAACAAAAAAGCCAGGGGCAAAGTGAGCGCTGCCCGACGACAGAGCCCGCCAGGCAGCGAACAAAACGCGGGCGAATAGCAGGCTTCATCAAGCACGCCCACCGCATCACACACACGCGATAGCGCCGCCCTACCCCACAAAAGACCTACGGCGCAAGCTCGCCGCAGCAAACAAAAAGGCCAGGGGCAAACCCTGGCCTTGTGAAGATGGTGGGCGTTACCGGGATTGAACCGATGACCCCTTCCGTGTGAAGGAAGTGCTCTCCCGCTGAGCTAAACGCCCGAATGTAAAACCGGGCCCTAAAGGCCCGGTGTAGTAAGTGGTGGGAGATACAGGATTTGAACCTGTGACCGTTTGCTTGTAAGGCAACTGCGCTCCCGCTGCGCCAATCTCCCGAATGTCACGAGTTGTTATTATTCCAGACCTTCCCCGCAAATGCAAGCGAGAATTGTAGGAATTTC
>CAZQWR010000102.1:0-5254 GCA_964597085.1 uncultured Cryptobacterium sp. | reverse complement strand
CTGCTGGGCTGCGGGATAGAGCTGCTGCACCGATTGCGATTGCAACTGCGGGGAGCCAGGATGCGGCTGAGCTTGCGCTGTAGACCGAGGCATCGTTACCTGCTGCTGGGCCGCCTGTTGAGCAACCGGCTGGGACGCTGTCATCTGCGTCTGGGACCGAGCAACCTGCTGGGGTGCTTGCTGCTGGCCTTTTGGCTGCTTCGGCGCCCCCATGGGGATGCTGAACTCGCGCGATGCCTGCCTGTCAAACTGAGCAGCCGAACGGGGCTTAGCCTGCTCAGGCGCTGCTTGTGCCTGCTGCACCGTGGCTGCGGGTTGCGCGCCATACGGCTGCTGGGCAGATTGCACCGCCTGCGAGCATTCCGCGGGGTGCGAAGCTCCGGCCACATGCGGCCGTTGCGCCTGCTGAGCACTCGGCTGATGCACCGGCACCTGGTAATGCGGTGTTGCCGACCTGGGCTGAGGCGCTGGTTGCGGCTGAACCGCAGAATGAGCCTTCGGCCGCTTCTGGCCCTGCCGCCCAAACCGAGCCTGCTCAAGCGGTTGCCCTTCTCGGTTTTGCCGAGCCTCCGAACGAGCGTCGCCCGAACCATTCTCTGGAGGCTGCATGCCGTAGAAATCCCAAGCTTCGGCGAACAGCTCGTAATCATCGGGGTTGTGGGCTTCGCTGGCAATGTGCGTTACCAAGCCCGCCTGCACCAACTTCTTTGCGGTGCGGCTTTCAGTATTGAACAGGCCGCCTTCTATGTTGCGGGCGGAAATCTGAAGCTGACAGCCGGCATTCACAAAGCGGCGAGCAATTTGAACGTCCGACTGCACTTCCCGAATGCGCTCAGGGTGAGCAATTATCACTTTGAAGCCCTTGCGCTGCAGCTGCTGAACCACATGCTCCCAGTCGATGGGCAAAGCGCCATCGGGCATTTCCAGCAAAAACTCGCCAAAACCATTACCAAGGTTGGGAGCTGCATCCATGCCCAAGCTCTTCAGCTTGTGATAGCCAACCTCGAAACCCATGGTTAGCTGCGGGGCGCCGGGAATGGTGGAAGCACGGCGCTTCAGCTGCAAAAACGCCTGCCACGCAGACTCGAAGCGAAAGCGTGAATCGTGGCAATGCGGCGTGCAAACAATAGAGGTAACGCCAAGGTTCATTGCCGTGGAAAGCATCATGAGCGAACCCGACATAGTGCGGGGGCCGTTGTCTAAACCCGGAAGGATATGGCTGTGAACATCGCGCATAGCGGCGCGGCCTTTCTGCCTGCGCAAACCCCTAAGCCGCAAAGCGACCAAGCGCCGGGGCTGCGCGCTTATATGCTATAGGCATTATACGCACACAGGCTTGGCCCACAGGCGAAGAAATAGCCGCTTATCAGGCAGAAGCAGGCCCAGCGCCCTGAATGCCCGCCGTGCGGTGCGCCAAGTTGGCTTCGATGGCGCGTTTAACCCCGGTTCGGCGTTTCTGGCTAACGGGAATAACCGTGCCATCAAGCATTAGCAGGCTTTCTTTACGAAGAGCGCGCACGTAGTTCATGTTCACCAAGTAGCTTTTGTGGCACTGCACAAACAGCGGGCTCAAAAGTTCCAGCATGGAAGAAATAGACGCATAGGTTTCCAGCTCGCCCAAACCGTAATGATGAATGCAGATTTTGCGGCGGTCGGATTCAATGTAGCCTACGCGATTGGGCAGGATCTGCACAAAATTGCCGCCCGTTCGCACCAAAAGCGGGCGGTTTACCAAGGAATAGCTGTTCGCCAAGGCAAGACGCAGTGCTTCCCCAAGGCATTCGGCCGTTACTGGCTTAGGGATGGCGGCAACATGCTGCGTGGAATACAGCTGCGAAATTTCCTGCAAACCTGAAACCATGTAGGCAACTTGCAAGCCAACGCCCCAGCTTTCCTGAAGCTGGGCAACAAACGAAACGCCTGCGCCTTCCACCCCATTAAGCTGGGCAGAAACCAGCAGCATGTCGTAAGGGAATGGAGAAACTGCGCTTGAGCCTGCATTGGCAAGGGCAACGGGAAAATCGTGCATTGCGGTAAGGCATTCCTCTTTGGTGGTGAAACACGAGACTTCGATGGGGTCTTCGCCACCAATGGCCTGCGCGGCAGCCTTCGCGCTTTTGAGCGATGCCCTTTCGCTATCCAACACGGCAATACGGCACATGAGCCTAAAACCTTTCCGCCCACGCGTTGCGTGAGCATGCAAGCAGGAGCTTGCGGGAAGAACCGTCGGGGCAGACAGGGTAGGCACTTCTTCCATGCAAACCAATTACAGTGCTTGGCATTGTAGCAGCACTGGCAACGAAAATAGTTTCAAAAAACGTAAATGACCTGCGGTTTCAGATGGTCGGAATTGTGTTTGGGTACAGAAAATTAGGCGTTCGTTACATCCACCGGCTGGACAATTTTTCGTCCCCGCAAGGAAAATCCGCTTATAGCCATTTCATATAACGCCTGTACAATTTTCCTTCTTCGAAACGCGCTTAGCGCTACCCCCCCCCAGAAATTTCAAAGCGCCTGAAGGGCCAAATTGGCAAAAATTTTGCTAAGAGCCCGCAAGAGCAATTGCCTATACCTGGCTATTAATTGGGCTGCAGCCGTAGAACCCGCCTGTTCACGTGCTTACAATCGGATGCGAACACCCCCGCGGCCTGCTCCGCTGCCGCTAAAAAAGGAGAACAACATGCCTATCCGCATTCCCGATGCGCTGCCCGCAACCGACATACTCGAAAGCGAAAACATTTTCGTAATGACCGAGCATCGCGCTATTCACCAGGATATCCGCCCTTTGCGCGTGCTTATTCTGAACCTGATGCCCCTGAAGATAGAAACCGAGACGCAGATTCTGCGCAAGCTTTCCAACACTCCGCTGCAGGTAGAGGTGGATCTGCTGCAAACCACCAGCCATCAAGCATCGCACGTACCGGCCGAACACATGAAATCGTTCTACGTAGACTTGGAAGAAGTGCGCAACCGCTACTACGACGGCATGATAGTAACGGGTGCTCCCGTAGAAAAACTTCCCTTTGAACAGGTGGATTACTGGCCCGAACTGTGCGACATATTCAAGTGGGCAGAAACCAACGTGTTTTCAACCCTATACCTTTGCTGGGGCGCGCAGGCTGGCGCCTATTACCACTTTGGCGTTCCAAAGTACCTGCTGGAGCACAAGATGACGGGCATCTTCGAGCACGATATCTTAAAGCCCACTTCGCCATTGGTACGCGGCTTCGATACCAAAATTCACGCCCCGCACTCCCGCTGGACTGAAGTGCGTGCCGAAGACATAGAAAAAGTGCCCGAACTGGAGCTCATAGCCGTTTCTGATGAAGCCGGCGTGTTCATTGCCAAGAGCACCGACAGCCGCCACTTCTTCGTGTTCGGCCACCCCGAGTACGACACCAACACCCTGGCAACAGAGTTCAAGCGCGATACCGAAAAAGGCCTGAACCCCGACCTGCCCAAGCACTACTTCCCCAACGACGACCCTACCCAGCAGCCCGCAAGCAACTGGCGAGCCACCGCCCAGCTTCTGTATACCAACTGGCTGAACTACTACGTTTACCAAAGCACCCCCTACGACCTTTCGAAGGTAGGCAGAAGGTTCTAGCATGAAAAAAGGGAGATTCCAAAAGAATCTCCCTTTCGAACAGCGGAATGGGTACCCTGAACGGCCATAGGCGCCTCTCCGCGCCAGCCGATTAATCCTGGACGCGGATAACCGAAGGGAACCCGCCAGTAACAACGCCATCAAGCGCAAGGATATCTTCAATGGCCTGACGAACATTGTGTTCCTTGGCAGTATGCGTAACAAACACCAGGTCTACGTCATCACGAGCAGCATTGCCGCGCTGGGTAACCGTTTTAACCGAAACCTCGTACTTGGCAAAGATATCGGCCGCGGAAGCCAGAACACCACTGCGGTCGGCCACCACAAAGCGAATGTAGTACTTGGTTTCCAAGTCTTCGATGGAAAGCAGCGGCAGCGAATCGGTGCAGGTGCAGCCTACGATGGGCTTGATGCCCATCTGCAGGTGGCGTGCAACTTCCAGAACATCGCCCATAACAGCGCTGGCAGCAGGGCCTGCGCCCGCGCCTTCGCCAAAGAACATGCTTTCACCTGCAGCATCGCCCACAGTATAGATTGCGTTGAACACGCCGTTTACCGTGGCCAGCTGATGCGTTTCGGGAATCATGGTGGGGTGCACGCGCACGTCCACACCTTCAGGGGTGCGGTAGGCATGGGCCAAAAGCTTCACGGCATAGCCCGATTCATGGGCCATCATCAAGTCGACCGGAGAAATGCGACGGATGCCTTCAGCGTAAACCTGATCCATGGTTACACGGGAATTGAACGCGATGGAAGCTAGGATGGCAATTTTCGCGGCAGAGTCCAAACCGTCAACATCGGCCGTAGGGTCGGCTTCGGCATAGCCCTTTGCCTGGGCCTCGGCCAAAACGTCTTCATAGCTCATGCCGTCTTCGTCCATGCGGGTGAGCATGTAATTGGTGGTGCCGTTCACAATGCCCATAATGGAATCGATGCGGTTGGCAATAAGGGAATGCTTCAGCGGCCCAATAATGGGAATGGCGCCGCCCACGCTGGCCTCGAAGGCGATTTCAGCATCATTCTCTTCAGCCAGGTGCATGATCTCTTTGCCAGCGGAAGCCATGAGGGCCTTGTTGGCGGTAACCACGCTCTTGCCGTTGGCCAGCGCGCCTTCAACTACTTCCTTGGCAATGCCCGTGCCGCCGATGAGCTCGATAACCAAGTCAACCTCAGGGTCGTTGACAACATCGTGGAAGTCGGTTGTGAAGATGCCCTCCAGGCCGTGCTCCTTGGCTACGTTGGGGCGGCGTGAGCACACGCGCACCAGCTCAAGGTCGATGCCGAAATGACGTTTGAAGTCTTCTTCATGGTTAGCCAAAATATCCAGGCAGCCGCCGCCAACGGTGCCCGTACCAACCAAACCAACTTTCACAGCCATGCGCATTCCTTTCCACGGAACAGGCGCCGCGCGCCCGCGCTTTTTATTCAGCTTATTGTATAAGCAAAGCGCCCCTCCCGAACCAACAGAACAGGAAGGGCGCTCAGAATTCACGAACGGAAGGCGATGCCCCAGAGTTAACCCAGCAGGGCGAGCGAAGCGATGCCCGGACAGGTCGAACGTCCCAACAAGTAAGGAATTGCACAGCGCCGAAAAGTCAGCGAGGGCAATCGTGGCGAGTGCAGATGGCGCGAAGGCAAGGCGCCGCG
>CAZQWR010000101.1:0-5303 GCA_964597085.1 uncultured Cryptobacterium sp. | reverse complement strand
GCCGGCCTGGTGCTGAGCATCATCGCCGCAATGCTGGGCGCCATCGTGGGCAACCTCATTGTTACCCCCATGTGGCTGGGCGTTCCGCTGGAAGCCGTTGTGGCAATGATCATCCCCATCCTCGTTCCCTTCAACCTGGCAAAGGGTGCGCTCAACTCTGTTATCACACTCATTGTGTACAAGGCAATCTCCAACCTCATCACCCCTAAGAAGGACCAGACGAAGGGCCGCTAAGCCGTGATTGAGTTTTCCGACGTTTCCTTTACTTACACGGGCGAAGAATTCGTCCTTTCCAACCTTTCGCTTTCCATTCCGAAAGGCCAGTTCGTGTGCGTGTTGGGTGCAAACGGCTCAGGCAAGAGCACGTTTTCGAAGCTCATAAACGCGCTGTTGGTTCCCGACAAGGGCACCGTTACGGTTGATGGCATGGAAACGTCCAACGAAGAAAACACCTTCGCCATCCGCAGCACCGCGGGCGCCGTTTTCCAAAATCCCGATGACCAAATTGTGGCCAGTCTCATCGAAAACGATGTGGCCTTCGGCCCTGAGAACCTAGGAATCGAAAACCCAGAGCTACGCCAGCGCGTCGAGGATGCGCTCAAGCAAGTGGGCTTGGGCGGCAAGGGAAAGCGCGAAACCACCGCACTTTCCGGCGGGCAAAAGCAGCGCGTGGCAATTGCCGGCGTGCTGGCCATGCACCCTTCCATCCTCATATTCGATGAAGCTTCCGCCATGCTCGACCCGCGCGGACGCCGCGGCCTTATACGCGTTTGCAAGGAACTGCATGCCCAGGGCATGACGGTGGTAATGATCACCCACTTCATGGAAGAGGCCGCCGAAGCCGACCGCGTTATCGTGCTCGATGAAGGCCGCTGCGTTTTGGACGGCACGCCAGCAGAAGTGCTTACGCAAGACGATGTTCTGCGCAAGCTCAACCTCGACGTGCCCTTTTCCACCCAGATGTCGCGCCTTCTGCAAGACCGCGGCATAAACCTGGGTACCCATACCGAACTAACCACGCTGGAGGAGGAACTGTGTCGATTGCATTCGAACAGGTAAGCTTCAGCTATACCCCACTCACCAAGCGCCAAAAAAAAGCCGGCGAAGAGCAGCGCTATGCCCTGCGCAACGTAACCTTCACCCTTGAAGAAGGCGAGTTCTTGGCCATTGCCGGACACACCGGCTCGGGCAAAAGCACGCTGGTACAGCACATCAACGGCCTGGCCAACCCAACCGAAGGCCGCGTTATGTGGAACGGGAAAGACTTGGCTGCCAAGGGCGTTGCCGCCCAAGCCCGCGCCGACATAGGCGTGGTGTTCCAATACCCCGAGCATCAGCTATTTGCCGCCAGCGTGTACGAAGACGTTGCCTTCGGCCCACGCAACATGGGCCTTACCGAAGAAGAAGTAGACGCCCGCGTGCGCCGCGCTCTTGCCGATGTGCACCTTGATTTTGAAGCCATTGGGCAGCGCTCCCCCTTCGAGCTTTCAGGCGGCCAACAGCGCCGTGTGGCCTTCGCCGGCGTGCTTGCCATGGAGCCCACCACCCTGGTGCTGGATGAGCCGGTAGCAGGCCTGGACCCCGCCAGCCGCGCCGATTTCCTGGCACTCATCAAGCGCCTGCATGAGCAGCGCAACCTTACCGTGGTGATGGTTTCGCACAATATGAACGACATCGCGGCGCTGGCCAACCGCATGCTGGTAATGCACGAAGGCGAAATTGCCTTCCTGGGCACGCCGGAAGAAATCTTTACCCAGCACGCCACGGAACTGCGCGAAATTGGCCTGGGCATTCCGCACGCGCAGCGCCTTTCCAATGAGCTTCGCGAACAGGGCATGCCCCTGCCGGTAAAGCTCTACCAGCCCGAAACCCTGGCCGATGAGATTGCCCGCATCCTGAAAGCTCGGGAGAACTAAACCATGAGCATCGATGCGGTATTCGGCCGCTACATAACCAAAGATTCCCCAGTTCACAGGATGGACCCGCGCGCCAAGCTGTTGCTTTCCATTCTGTTCATGGTGATGGTGTTTGCGGCAGGCAGCTATGCCTCGCTTGCAGTGGCCGCCGTGTTCACAGCAGGCATGTTCGCCTTTTCGCGCATTTCGCTTAGGCAGGCATTCGTTTCCATTGCGCCCCTGGCAATCCTGGTGGTTTGCACTGCGCTGCTGAACGTCTTCTTCGTGCAAGGTGGCGATATCTACTTCCAGTTCGCCATTATCTGCATAAGCCAGCAGGGACTGCAACAGGCCGCGTTCATTGCTATTCGCCTTACCATGCTGTTGCTGGGCGTAAGCCTGCTTACCCTGGCAACCACCACGCTCGACCTTACCGATGGCTTCGAGCGCCTGCTAGAGCCTTTCAAGCGCTTTGGTCTGCCCGCCCACGAGCTTTCCATGATGATGGGCATTGCCCTGCGCTTCCTGCCCCAATTCGCCATCGAGCTGCGAACCATCTACCGTGCGCAGATTAGCCGCGGCGCCAACTTCAGCACCAGCGCCAAAGGCTCGGTAGCACTTATGACATCGCTTATCGTTCCGCTGTTCACCAGCGCATTCCGCCATGCCGAAACACTTTCGCTGGCAATGGATGCGCGCTGTTACCACGGCGGCGAAAACCGCACGCGCCTATCCGAGCTGGCGTTCAGCAAACGTGATCTGGGCGGTTTGGGCTACTTGCTGCTAGGCACTGCCTGCGTAATTGCCTGCGACCTAACCCTGAGCGCCCTAGGCCTTAAATAGATTGGACCAACCATGGATGAAGTTCTGGAATACCTTACCTCGGTAAACGCCTGGTACCTGGCAACCTGCGAAGGCAGCCAGCCCCATGTGCGCCCTTTTAGCTTTGCCATGCGCGAAGGCAGCACGCTGTGGTTCTGCACAGCCACCAACAAAGACGTGTACCACCAGCTGCAGGAAAACCCCAAGTTCGAGCTCACCGCCTGGAAGCCCGGCCGCGGCTGGATCATCCTTACGGGCGAGGCTAGCCTGAACGACACGGCAGGTGAAAAAGTCCGCAGGGCCGGCTACGAGCACATGACAGCCCTGGGCGAAACCTACGAAGGCTGGGACGACCCACGCCTGACGTTCTTCAGCCTGGCCCACGGCGTTGCCCATATCGACGATATCGACGGCAGCTCCCGCAACATACAGCTGTAAGGCGCTCAAGCGAGGCAGCGCGCGGCCTTCGGCTTCTCGCTAGAAAGCCGCAATCCCCAACCGCCGTGCCGCAGGCAGCACGCCCTATGTTGCAGCCCCGAAAAACCGTACCCGTACGCGTTAAGCCACTGCACACGAACCCGTGCCACGATCCCCGCGCTCGCCCTCGCCAAAAGCCGAAGATGAGCGCACCTGCAATGCAGCCTCAATCCCAATAAAAAAGCCCGGCACTGCCGGGCTTTGCTTTTCAGCAAGTTATTCGCTTCAGAAACAGTGCTTAGAGCATGCTTACCTGGTCTACCACCTTGCGGGCGGCATCACGCACGGAAAGGCCGTTGATGTCGATGGTTACGTCGGCGTACTTTTCGTACAGGGGCAAACGCTCTTCGTACAGGTCGGAAAGGCTCATACCCATGCCGTTCTTCATTACCACGCCGCGCTCGTGCAAACCGCCCAGGCGGCTTTCCAGTTCCTCGTAAGAAACCTTCAGGTACACAACGGTGCCGATTTCTGCCAAGTGCTTCATAGCTTCATCGGAATACACAGCCGAACCGCCGGTTGCGATGATGGCATGGCTGGCGGAAAGCGTGCACAGAACCTCGTTTTCAACCTCAATGAAGCCATCGGGGCCGCATGCGTCGATGATTTTCTGCAGGGTTTTGTCCAGCTTGCTCTGAATAAGCAGGTCGGCATCGATGAACGAATAGCCCAAGATCTTCGCAAGGACAACACCCAGGGTAGACTTGCCGGCACCCGGCATGCCAATAAGGATGATGTTCTCCATGGTGTTAGTCATGAGGTTGCTCCTCTTTCCATTTATCGCGCTTAGCAGAAACTATAGCACGTTTGGCTTCGAACCTAGGAGCCACTACCTCGTTAACCAGAATGGCCGAAAAGATAAGCGCAAAGCCCAGCAAAAGCTGCCCGGTAACCACTTCGCCGTACAGCAGAACAGAAAACAAAACGCCGAACACCGATTCCAGGCTCAAAAACAGCGAAGCCTGAGCCGGCGGCACATACGCCAGCGAAACGTTCTGGATGCCGAAGGCAATAACCGAAGCGAACACGATGAGGAACGCCATCTGACCCACAATGGTTATGTCGATAGCGGCCAACGCGGGCAGGGTTTCAAAGCAGGCACCCAAGCCCATTCCAAACAGCCCTTCGAACAGGAATTGGAACACGGTAAGCACCAAAACGTCCAAGTTCTTCGAAAGCTGCGAAACCAACGTGATATGAATGGCGAACAGCAGCGCGCACAGAAGGGTAAGCCCTTCGCCCAACCCCAGTGCAAATGCGCCCGAAGAGCCATTGGTAGAAACCAGCCAAATGCCGCCCACGGCAATGAAAGCCGCAACCACATTGAGCGAAAGCGGGCGCTTGCGCCCAATGATCCACCAGGTGAAGGGCACGATTACGCAATACGTTGCCGTCAAAAAGGCATTAATGCCAGGCGTGGTGTACAAAAGCCCAACGGTTTGAGCCAGAAACGCCAAGAAGTCGAACACGGCAAGCAGCGCACCGCACGCAACCATGCGCATCGAAAAGTGCTGCGCCACACGCTTAAACAGCACCGCAAGCAAAATGAGCCCCGCGCAGAAGAAGCGAATGCCCAAAAGCCAGCAAGGCGGCACCACATCCACCACCTGCTTCATGAGCACAAAACTCAAACCCCAGATGGTAGTGGCAAAAACTATGAGTAGCTTATAAACCCACGAGGGAATGGCAGAAAGCGAAACCACTAGCGCGCTCCACCGCCGCCGCCGAAGCCGCCGCCTCCGCCCATGCTGAAGCCGCCACCGAAGCCTCCGCCGCTGGAAGAATCGCCCGAAAGCACGCTTTCTACAGCCTGCACCGATTCAGTAAGCGAGCTTTCCAGCATCGAGCCAAAATCGGGCAAGCCGGCTGCCGGCCCGTAGCCGTACGAGCTATACCATACCCACCAAGGCACATACGCCGTATTGGCAGCCAAGGAATCATCAACGTTGAACATCTCGGGCACGGCCTTGCGCAACTCGGCGATGGCTTCCTTCGCCACGCCGAAGATGTAGGCATACACCATGAATTCGCCCCACACCTTCACATCGGTGGTGGGACGCTCGTTCAAGGCGGAAAATTCTGTGAGCCACTTCTTCAGCGCCTGGCAGC
>CAZQWR010000100.1:0-5517 GCA_964597085.1 uncultured Cryptobacterium sp. | reverse complement strand
TTGGCTTTCGAGCGCAAGCGCGATCCGTTTGCCAAGGACGAAGTGGAGCCCGAGGTTGAAGACGATCGCCATTTCGACCTCACTATGCCCACCGGCCGCAGCGTGCGCACCGAATCGGTTGCCAGCCGCTTCCTGTTCGGCTCCTTCGATTGGGAGGGCAAAACGCCCGAGCAGAAGGTGGGCGCCGTGATGAAGGTGCTCGTGGGCTTTTCGGTGCTGGTCGTGTTCATTGCCGTTATGTTCCGCGACAGCATCTTCGGCAGCAATTCGCTGTTCTCGTACATCCTTGGTGGTGGCTGGGAACGCGGTCTGAACATCTTCGCTCTTACGGCAAGCATCATGTTCGCTTGCGTTGCTATGACGGTTGCCACGGTGTTGAAGAAGCTGCTTATGCTGCTGGCTGAAACGCTGGATTCCCGTGGCGAAACGGTATGCCGCCTGCTGGGCAGTTTCGTTAAGTACGCCACTATCATTGGCATGGTTTACTACTGCTTGGCGCTGCTGGGCGTAGACACCACCACGCTGCTTGCTTCTGCGGGCATTCTTTCCATTGCCATTTCGCTTGGCGCGAAAGACCTGGTGGCCGATATCCTCTCCGGCTTGTTCCTTATCTTCGAAGGCGCGTTCCGCGTGGGCGACATCATTACAGTGGGCACCTGGCGCGGTACGGTTGTGGAAATTGGCATCCGCACCACCAAGATCATGAACGGCGCGCAGAACATCAAGGTTATCCGTAATAGCAACGTTACCGACATTGTGAATATGACCAAGCAGAGCACGTTTACCTGGTTGGACGTTGGCATCGAGTACAGCGAAAGCTTGGAGCGTGTGGAAGATATCCTGGCCGATGAGCTGCCCAACATTAAAGAGCAGATCCCTGCCATCATTGGCGGTCCGTTCTACAAGGGCGTTGTTTCGCTGGGCGATAACAGCGTGAACATCCGCATTATGGTTCAGTGCGCCGAATCCGACCGCGCTCAGGTAGAGCGCGACCTGAACCGCGCTATCAAGCTGCTCTTCGACAAGCACGATATCGGTATCCCGTTTCCGCAGGTGGTTGTGAACCAGCCCGTGGAAAAGAAAACTGCTACCTTCGCTGAGAAGCGCGACGCTGCCCGCTTCTACGAAGAGCAGCGTGAGGCTTCTAAGGAAATCAAGGAAGGCGAAGATCAGTAAGCATGGCCTTCGATTTCAAGCAGAGTAAGGCTACGCGCAGAAAGCTTGGCAAACGCGGGCTGGGTTTGGCGCCGCGCGTTGCTACGCTGGTTGCGTTTTCCACGGTTTGCCTGGCGTTCAGCGCGGTTGTGTATGTTTCGGCGGTGCCTGCGCTCATGGAGCGCTCGCCCGTTGCCGCCGCTGCGGCCGAGCAAGCTGCCGAAGTTGGTCAGGTTGCCCAAGATGCTGCCAATGCTGCGGCTGAAGGGGTGTCTGCCGCCGTTTCGCCCGTAGCTGCTACGCCAGCTGCTTCAGCTGCTGAAGTTGCTGCAACTCCTGTTGCGGCAACTGCTACGGAAGCTGCGGCTGAAGCCTCGGCACAACCCGCTGCCGCAAAGGCCGAGCCTGCTGCTGACGCCTCAGCTTCCAGTGCTGCGCCTAAAACCGATTCGGATTCGACTTCTGATGATTCCGGCAAGGCCGATTCCGATTCGAGCTCAAGTCAGAGCAGCGAAGAGGATTCGAAGTGGCGCAATGTTTGCGTTGAGTATTACAACACGCTGTCGGGCTATGTTTCCCAGTACAACGTTTGCACCAGTGAGTTTTCCTCGTTGAGTCATGCTGCCTACGATGATCGAAAGCTTGCCCATTGGCGCTGCGAGGTTTTGATAAGCGACCTGTACACTGCCTTTATGGCTGGGCGAAATGCGAATATTCCCAGTGACTCAAAGTATTGTTCCTATTGGGAAAACCAGCAGAACGCTTACCTTAGCTTGGCCGATGCGCTTGATTGCATGGATCAAGCTTGGGAAGTCAGCCTTACCTACGACGATCCTACTGGCCATGAGGATGAAATCAATGCAAAGCTTGCAAACCAGCAGGCTGCCCTTGATGAATTCAATGGCTATTACTCCAAGAGCTGCCCGGCATGATGCAGTGGGATGAAGGGGTTTACGAAGATCCCGATGAAAACGCAAGCGGGCAATGCGAATTAGCTGCAGGGGCGGCCTCGGGCGAAGTTGAGCAGTCGCGCAGCCGCCTGGTGCTGCTGCGCAATTTCGAGCCCAACGCGGCTCTTTCCGCTGAAGAGCGCGCAGCTTATTGCCGCCGCTTCTGCACCTTGTTCGTAGACGAACGCTCCGAGCGCAAGGGCGGCGTAGGCACTGTGCTTCGCGTTCAGAATGCCTTCGGTGAGAAGTTTGCCTTGAAGGTGCTGAACCCTGCCGGTGGTGCCAGCGAGCAGAGCCGCGCCCAGCAAGCTTTCGCCGAAGAATATCGCTGCCATCAAGCCGTGCAGGGAACCAAGGGCTTCCCAAAGCTCTACGGAAAGGGCACGGTGAATGGACGGCCTGCCATGGTTATGGAATGGGTTGCCGGCGTAAGCCTGCGCGAAGCCATTCCCCAGCTGGCCGTGAACGGCGAAGGTGCGCTTTCGCCGCTTATGGCGGCGCGCATTGGGCGCGATTTGTTTGCCCTGGTGGAGCGCATGGCGTTTGTGGGCGAAGGCGTGGTGCACCGCGACATTTCACCTTCCAACATCATGATTCGCACTTCGCGCGTTTCCCTTCAGGAACAGATAGACGATGGCAGGTTCGACCTGTTTCTTATCGACTTCGGCTCTGCCTTTGCCGTGCGGGAAGCCGATCCGACCTTCACGGCAGCCACGGGCGTGCTGCGCAAGGCTACCGCCAACTATGCCCCGCCTGAAATGCTCACCAACGATGTGGCAGGTGTGGCAGAGCTTCGCCAGTCTTCGCAGGTAGACGTGTATGCCGCCGCCAGCGTTTTGTACGAACTGGCAACGGGCAAGCTCCCCTTCAACCTTTCCCAAGTAGGAGAGGGTCAGTCGTTCTACCGCATCAAATCCGAGCAGGAGCCCGCTATTCCAAGGCTCGCCCACCGTTCGAAGCGGCGGGGCTGCGAATCGCTTTCGCACGATGCTGAGCTTTCGGTGATGCTGGAGGGCCTGTGCCATTCCGAGCAGGTAACGCTGGAAGACGAAGAGCTTTGGGACGCTGTTGCCTTCGTCGATCAGCAGCTGGTTGAGCTTCTTATGCCTTGCCTTTCGCCTGTTCAAGCGCAAAGGCCCACGGCTCAGGAAATGTCGGGCGCGCTTTCTTCGTTTGCACGCAATTATGAGCGCAACCTGTACAGCTCATATGTTGGCGAGCCGCTTATTCCTTGCGTGTTGGATGGCATGCCTGAAGGCAACGCGGAATACCTTATTGCCCTGCGTGACACGGTGAAGGCTGCCATCAAGGCGGCGTCGTTTGCGCTGTTTGTGGTGGCTGTTGTTGCCACAGGCGTGCTTACTGCTGGCGTTGAGGCTTCTACGCAGTTTATGGGCGCAAACTGGCAGGGTGCGCTTTCGGGTTTCGACGTTTCGTGTGCGCTGGCGTTACCCGCCTTCGTGGGGTTCGTACTGCGCGGAAGAAAGCGCGATTCGGCGCCTGGCTTCATACGGGCAACCGCCTCGCTGCTGGTGGTGGCGTTGTTGGTTGGAGTTGGCTTTGGCTCGCTGCAGCTGCCCGCAAGCGCAATCAACGACGGCTTGATTGCCGCGCTGTTTGCCTCTTCGGTATCTGCGTGGTGCACATTGGTTATGGATTACGCCTTCGCGGTGGTTATCCCATTGGCGCGCAGGATAAAACGTCGGGGTTTGCCTGCCGCTAAGCGAAACCAGCGGCAAGGGTTGCCGCAATCGCATAAAAATGAGTTACCGCAATCAAGCCAGACGGGCCAAGCAAACAATAGGGAAGGGGGCTGTTAGCAATGGTGGAAAAGGACTTAACTCCAGCAGGCGTTCTGTTTGACGCCATGAAGCGCTTTGCCGGCGTTAGCCATGCCGAAACCGCAGCGCTGGTTTTGTCGGGCCGTCCCTTGGCCGACGGCCGCAGCCCCATAAGCCGTGCTACCGACGACCCAACCTGGCTTTCTCGTTATGTGGTGCATGCGCCTATGGAAACCGTGCAGGCGCAGTATTTTGCCGAGCCCTCGCTTTCGGCCATGCGCCTTATTGCGCGCTTGAAGTCTTCGAAGCTCAAGCGCAGCGGTTCGCGCGATATTTTGCAGCTTTTGGAAGAATCCATCTGCCCGCGCATGGCGGCTTCGCTTGAGCGTCATGGCCAAAACGCGCAGATTTGCATGAATGCCCTGGCGCGTTTTTCCGCTGCAGAAGGCATGGGCCATTCCGAGCGCGAAGAAGTGGCCATGGTGCTGTTCGTGGCCACTGCCGTGTACGGCAACGTGAAGCGCTCGGTGGAATACACTTATGCTTATGCGAAGCAGGCCTGGGGAGCGTTGGCTGACCGTACGCCCGCACCCGAAGCGCTGCCTTCTGCCGCAAACGAGGTTGCCGCCGTGCGCTCTATTGGCTTGATGCGCATTGATGGCGGCTACACCATGGGCGCGCCTATATGGTTGGAGCCCGAGTTCGGCTCCATTGAAGTGGGCACCATGGCCTTTGGCGAGCACGACATCGCTGATGTAACGCCCAGCGTTTCTGCCCACCATGCGCGCATTACCTGTGGCATGAATGGCGCATGGGCAGTAGAAGATCTTGGCTCCAGCAACGGAACCGTTGTGGTAAGCGGCGCAGATGCTTCCGAGCGTATATGCGCCCCTGGCATTCCCCAGGAACTGGCTCCCGGCGATGAGCTTCGCCTAGCCGCCGAAACCCGTTTCATCGTGCTGGCCGGCTAACCGCCCCTTAAGCCAAAACAAACCGCACCAGCGCCGCACCTGCGGCGCTGTTTGGTTCGTATTTCTTTTCCATTTCTCCTTCTGGCTTTTTGCGCATTTTTTTTTAATTCGCCCGTGGTTTAAAAAGACTAGAAGTCAATAGAAGGAGGGCTTTATGAAGAACCTTGAATGCGATAGCGCGAACGGGACTGCAAAAGAGCAAGGTGGCGTAATCAAAGAATTGGCGATCCCGATGCTGGTCATTGCTATTTTGATCACGATTTTTTTTGGCTGCCAAGGGTGCTCGAGTGACTCCAACGACAAACCATCCGGTTCTACGGCGGTAAGCTCTCAGTCCTCTTCGGATAGTGGAACTAATGAAAGCAAGAGCGCCGATGATTCAAACAAATCGTCAGCCTCGGATTCTAGTACAACCTCATCCTCCAACTCATCATCTGGTTCTACATCCAGTTCTAAGTCGAATTCTAATTCGAGTAGCTCTTCATCGACGAAAAAGAGTAGTGACGGTACTACGTATACTCATACGTATACGGACAGCAAAGGTAACCAGCAATATAAGGGGAGCGATGGGAACTACTATTACAAAAACTCAGATGGTTCCCTTGAGACGACAGATGGAAAAGGCAACGCTGTAAGGAAGAATAAAGACGGTTCACGTGA
>CAZQWR010000099.1:0-5539 GCA_964597085.1 uncultured Cryptobacterium sp. | reverse complement strand
ATATTGAAATCGCAGGTTGGCGCAGTAAGTCAGCGAGGAAGGCTCCAGTGCCCCAGGTTCGTGGGGAGGGAAAAGCGAAGCGTACTTCGTACGTGAGCTTTTTCATCCGCGCGAAGATGGGGCGCTGGAGCCTTCCGCAGCGGCAGCAAAGAAAGAAAAAGCCCGGACCAGGTCCGGGCTCTTTCTTTTCGCATTTAGTGCTTATCCACAGAGTGGTCTTCGCCAACGATAACGTGACGGTTCGGGTCGTAAACCAGACCGCCGTGCTCCTTGCCGAAGAACATGAGGTTGGCGTTTGCCGTACCCTCGATGAACACCAGGTAGCCGTGCAGCATGGTAAAGATGATGAACACGAACATCATGAAGTAGTGAATGATGCGCATGGACACGATGCCGCCGACCAAGGAAGTGCCAGCTGCGAAGAAGGTCCACTCGGAAGTGGGAACCCACAGGCAAAGGCCGGTGTAGGTCATGATAAGGATGAGCAGGGAAACTGCCAGGTAAGACAGCTTCTGCGGTACACCGAGCTTAGCGGACAGCGGGTGATCCTTCTTCAGGAACAGGTAGTACTTGATCCAAGCACCGAGCTGATGCTTGTTGTCTTGCTGGGGCAGCCAGGTTTTGAAGTCGCGCACACGATTGCGCGTACCGCCGGTAGGTGCGGAAGTAACCAGGAATGCCAGGACAATGCGGACGATGCAGTTAATGAAAAGTACAAAGCCGCAGAACACGTGCAGGCCGCGAGCCACACCGGTAAGAGCTGCCCAGAACGGGAAGTGGATCAAGAAACCGGTGAGGATGAGCAGAACCATGCAGGAAAGGTTGATCCAGTGGGTGATACGCATCGGCAGAGGATGCGCTTCACGATAGTGTGCCAAATGTGCCATTTACTTCACCCCCCAAGGGCTGGTAACAGTTTCGAAGTGCTTGCCGGTAGAAGGCTCGGTCACATGCACAGCACAAGCGGTGCAGGGGTCGTAGCTGTGTACCGTACGCAGGCAGTTGATGGGCATCTCAACATCTTCCACAGGAGTGCCGATAAGAGCCTGCTCCATGGGGCCATGCTCGCCGTTCTTGTTGATGGGAGCGATGTTCCAAGTGGTGGGGATGATGATCTGGTAGTCGGTGATCTTGCCGTTGTCCACCTTTTCGGTGTGCAGGAGAGCGCCGCGAGGTGCTTCCCAAAGGCCAAGACCCTGACCGGTGATGGTGGAAGGCTGACGGAAGTACTCGCTATCGCCACCCTTAACAGCTGCGATGAGCTCGTTTACCCACTCAACCATGCACTCTGCAACGTAGAGGGTTTCAACGTTGCGAGCAGCAACACGGCCGAGCGTGCTCTGGAGCTGAGGAAGCTGCAGGCCCAGGTCCTTCAACAGGCCATCGACCTTGGTCTTGATGCTGGAGTTACCACGCAGGTAAGCAGCAAGAACGCGGGAGAACGGACCGGCCTCGTGGGGCTTGCCGTCGTAGGAAGGAGCCTTAGACCAGGTGTAGCGGTCGTTGATCTCGCCGTACTCGTGGCCGTTCTCGGTGAACATGGTGCCGGACTTGTAGTACTCGGTGTACTCAGGCTCGGTAACGCCCTCGCGCGGGTCGAGGTCGGAGTCGCCCTTGTACCAGGAGTGGCCGATGTATTCCTTGATCTTGTCGGGGTTTACCTCGGAAAGCTTCAGGTCGTCGGAGATAACGCCGGAGGGCAGGTAGCGCTCGGACATCTCGAACGAAGGAGCCTCGAATACGCCCCAAGCAACGTAGCGGCCAACGCCCTTACCGAACTTCAGAGCGTCGGTGTAGTAAGGAGCAATTGCCTTGGTATCGGGCAGGATGGTTGCCTTAACCCAGGTGTAGAGCTCGTTTACCAGAGCGTACAGATCGTCGAGCTTTTCCTCGGTGGGAACGAATGCCGTGCCGCCAGGAACGATGGTCATGACGTGGGGCATCTTGCCGCCGAGCAGTGCGCAGATCTCGGAAGCCTTCGACTGCATGGTGAGGGCTTCGATGTAGTGAGCGGTTGCGATGAGGTCGAGCTCGGCAGGGAGCTTCAGCTCAGTGTCGGCCTGACCGTTCTTCCACCAGTTGCCGGAGAAGATGGACATCTGACCGTTCTCGGCGAACTTGGTGAGGCGCTCCTGGAGAGCCTTGAGGTCGGAAGAGCAACCAGTGCCAGCAGCCTCAACCAGGTCGTAAGCGCTGCCTACGTTAGCCTTCAGTGCGTTGAGGGGGTTTACGTAGTCGAGCGCAGCCAGGGTGTAGAACCACAGGATGTGGCTGTGCAGGAACTGAGCGCCCTCGATAAGGTTGCGGATTACGCGGGCATTGTTGGAAATGGTGATGCCGTATGCCTTCTCAGCTGCGATGGTGGAAGCATGAGAGTGGGAAACGGGGCAAACACCGCAGATGCGCTGCACGATGTGAGCAGCATCTTCGGGAGTGCGGTTCTGAACTACGAGCTCCATGCCGCGGAAGCAGCCACCGGAAACCCAAGCGTTGGTTACAACGCCGTTCTCAACCTCCATCTCAGCGCGGAGATGACCCTCGATACGGGTAATAGGATCGATTACGGAACGAGCCATGCTTATTTGCCTCCCTTCATTACTTCTTCATCGTACTTGCCGATGGACTGTTCGGGATGCTTAGCGTCCCATGCGCGTACTTCCTCGAAGTCAGCGCCGCCATCGGTGCGGCCCATGGCCTTCATGCCGAAGCCGTGGATAACCAGAGCAGCGGCAACAACGCCGGTAACGGTCCAAGCGATAGCCTCAGGCTGAACGGTAAGACCACCGATGCGCAGGTCGCGGAAGCGAGCGCGGAACGGGGTGTTGGTTTCTACCCAGTTTTCGCCAGGATCGTTGGGGTTTGCGCAGCAGCAGCCGATGCAGGGGCTGCCGGATGCAACGCACCAGGAACGACGATGGTTCCAACGAACAACACCGCAGTTGGCCTTGGTCTGAGGACCGCGGCAACCCATGGGGTACAGGCAGTAGTTCTTTGCCTCTTCCTCGGTGCCGAATGCGTATACGAACTCGCCGTTTTCGAAGTGACCGCGACGCTCGCAGTTGTCATGGATGGTTTCGTTGAAGATAACCTTGGGCTTGTTGTCGGAGGTAAGCTCGGGGAGCTTGCCAACCAGGATGGCGTCTACCAGAACAGCCTCAAGCCATTCAGGATTGGCAGGGCAACCGGGAATGTTGATAACCGGGGTGTCGATGCCTTCCTTCTTGAGGAACTGCTGAACGCCCAGAGCGCCGGAAGAGTTGGGGTTGGCGCCCATCCAGCCACCGTTTACTGCGCAAGAGCCAAGAGCAACAACAGCGTTGGCGTTCTTTGCAGCGTTGATAAGGTGCTCGGTACCGGGCTCGTTGGCAACGCGAAGTGCCTGGCCATTCCAGCCTTCGAGAACAGCACCCTCATAAATAAGGATGTAATTGCCTGCTTCGATAGTCTGTGCCTTGGCTTCTTCCATAGACCAACCAGCTGCAGCGGAAAGGGTTTCGCAGTAGTTCAGGGAAACCATTTCCAATACAACCTCTGCCGGGTCGGGAGCGTCCACCTGTGCGAACGATTCCGTACAACCAGTGCAGGATGCGCCCTCGATCCAGATTGCGGGATACAGGCCGCCAGATTCTGCGCCGATAACGGAGTTCTCGATCGCCTTGGCGACGCGAGGAGCTGCGAGCTCAGACAAGCCAGCAGCGACGGCAAGAGAGCCACAGAGCTTCATGAAGCTACGACGGGAAACGCCGCGGGCTTCGAGCTTGGAGAGAAACTCAGGGCTAATAGCCTCTGTTACCATTGCACACCTCCTTTAGGTGTCTTGTCCTATAAAACTTCTGATGCATATTTTCATCGATTTCTTCTCGAAACGTACTGGTTAATTGCCGAATATCGGGTAATTCCCGCCAGTGGTAGAAAAATGTTACGAGCGCTTTTTCGGGTAACACACTTTTTCTCCATTTTTTATGCCACACATGGCGAAAAGAGCTTTTTTTCGGACATAAACGCGAATCTGACCATTCTTTTACAAAAAATTTGAGAGCTGGAAATGCTTTCTGCAACATCCGCTTACCGATTCTTCTTCAAGAAATGGACATATTTCGGGGTTCGTCCTATCCGTTTTTGTCATCGAACTGTTTTGCATTACCCACAAAACCAAAGATTTGTGTATCTAATTTGCAGAAGCAGAAAGCGGTTTCGGCGCGTTTCGTAAGGCTTGCCCACATGCCGCCCGAAACGGCAAGCGCAGGCGGTATTATGGGGCGCACGTTAACGCAAGAAAGGACATTCCATGGCAACCACGTTCGCATTCCTAGGCCCCAAGGGTACCTACTCCGATGAGGCCGCCCGTCGCTTTGCCAATATGATGGGCGCAAGCGATGCCGAGTTCGTGGAGTGCCCTTCATTCAATACCGTGCACGAAGAGGTAGACCGAGGTCGCTGCGATTATGGCGTTATGCCCATTGAAAACTCGCTGGAAGGCGTGGTTACCGCCACATTGGACACACTGGCGTTCAAAGGCGGCGTAACAATCCTGGGCACCACCGTGCTGGACATCCATCACTGCCTTATGCTTCACCCCGAAGCAAACGTTGAAGACATAACCGCAATTGCCAGCCATTCGCAAGCGCTTGCCCAGTGCCGCCGTTGGCTGGACGCGCACTTCCCCGCCCTTCCGCGCATTACCGTGGCCTCCACAGCAGAAGGCGCTCGCCGCGCTATGGAAGAAAAAACCGTAGCAGGCATTTCAAGCAAGTTCGCCGCCGAGCTGTTCAGCTGCAAGATTGCCGAAGAGGGCATTGAAGACCATTACGGCAACCAAACGCGCTTTGTGCTAATTGGGCGCCAGGGCCATGCGCCGGTGCTTTCCGGCGAAAAGATGAAAACCACGCTGGCCCTTTCGCTCAACGCCGACAAGCCCGGTTCTCTTTTGATGATCCTTTCCGAGCTGAACTACGCCAATGTGAACATCACCATGATCCAGTCGCGCCCCACCAAGCAGGGCTTGGGCGACTACTTGTTCTTCATGGACATTGAAGGCACGCCCGAAGACCCGGCAATCAAAACCGCACTGGACTGCCTGCGCCTGAAGCTGCGCGAGGTAAAGGTGCTGGGCTCCTACCCCACCGAATAGCAGCTGCGCAAAAGCAAGCAAATAATCATCAGAAGGGCTCCGCAAGGGGCCCTTCTTGTTGCTGCGGGAAGAAATCTTGCCCAGCCCATAGTGTGAAACAAAACAGCAAAAACGGGGGGGCGAAACGCCCAACACTGCGGGACGGCTGAACAGCTGCGAGCAGACTGGACGCATGCCGCAAAAGACAGAAACCGCACGGCGGCAAAGAAGAAAACGCGGAACCAAACACTCGGCCCCGATAAGCAGCAGCGCTACTGCGCCAGGTACAATTCGCCCTTCAGAGCGAAGAAGCCCTCTGCCACCAGGTCAGCCGCGATGGACTCGGTTAGCCCCAAAGAAGGTTCGGGCCTGCCGTGGGCAGCTTCGAATTCCGCCAGGGCCTGCTGCAGCTGAGGCAAGGTTGCCATG
>CAZQWR010000098.1:0-5617 GCA_964597085.1 uncultured Cryptobacterium sp. | reverse complement strand
GTGCTTCAGAATAACCACGGCAGGCTCGGTGAATTCGCGTACAAGCGTCCAGCAAGCATCGGTATCCAGGATATTGTTGTAAGAAAGCTCTTTGCCGTTAAGCTGCTTGGCATTTACCAGGGAATGCTCGGTTGCAAGCTCGGGCACACGATAGAATGCCGCAGCCTGATGCGGGTTTTCGCCATAACGAAGGCCCTGCTGCTTGGTAAGGTCGATGGAAAGCTGCTCGGGGAACTGATTTTCCTCTTCCAGCTGGCCTGCAAGCCATGCGGCAATGGCGCCATCGTAGGCGTTGGTGGTTTGGTACACGCGCAGTGCAAGCTTGGTGCGCGTTGCAAGGGTGGTTGCCCCGCCGTTTGCGCGCATTTCTTCCAGGATGGCCTCGTAGCTTTCGGGCTCGGTAACCACGGCAACGCTGGCAAAGTTCTTAGCCGCGGAACGCAGCATAGAAGGGCCGCCGATGTCTATATTTTCGATGCAGGTACCGAAGTCGGCGCCAGACTGCACCGTCTTTTCGAAGGCGTAGAGGTTAACAACCACCATGTCGATCATTTCAATGCCATGCTCGGCAGCTTGAGCCATATGCTCGGCATTGTCGCGCTTGGCAAGAAGGCCGCCATGTACTGCGGGATGCAGGGTCTTTACGCGCCCGTCCATCATTTCAGGAAACTTCGTTACCTCATCGATAGGGGTAACGGGAACACCAGCTTCGGCGATAACGCGAGCAGTGCCGCCCGTGGAAATGATCTGAGCACCAAATTCCTCAGAAAGGGCGCGTGCGAATTCCACCACGCCCGTCTTGTCGGTTACCGACATAAGAACACGCTTTACCTTGGGGTCTGCCACCTGGTACCGCCTTCCCTAGAACTTCACTGATAAAAGATTTGCATTAAATAGTAACAGGCTAACCTGCGATGCGCACGGTGCGAGTAGCGGCATCAACCGTAACCCGACGTTCGGCCAAGAGCTGTACAACATGCGGATACAGCTCATGCTCGACGGAATGGATGCGCGCCTCCAAAGAGTCCACCGTGTCGCTTTCGCGCACCTCTACCGCGCGCTGCGCGATGATAGGGCCCTTGTCGTAGTCGGCGTTGGCGAAGTGCACGGTAACACCGGTTACCTTCACGCCGAAATCAAAGGCATCTTGAATGGCATGCGCGCCCTTGAATGAAGGGAGCAGCGCAGGGTGCAGGTTCACTACCCTATCGGGGAACGCATCCAAAATTTCAGCGGTTACCATGCGCATGTAACCAGCCATAACCACGTATTCCGCACCCGCTTCTTTCAGGGCGTCGGCAATGCGCTGATTCGCAGCGGAGGCATCGGCATAGGCTTCACGGTTCATAACCAAAACGGGAATGCCCGCCTTCTTGGCGCGCTCAATGCCATAAGCATCAGGGCGCGATGAAACCACCAGGCTGATGTGCGCATCAAGCGTGCCTTCTTCAATATGGTCGATGAGCGACTGAAGGTTAGAGCCGCTGCCGCTGATGAGCACGCCGATGTTCAAAGGCGCATTCGCATGTTCCATTGCCCTCTCCTTTCGCATTGGGCCGCGGGATTGCCACGACAAAAACACGGGGCGCAACAGGCGCCCCATTAGCAAGAGGCAGGCATCAAACCTAAGGCTGTGCCTGCCATGAACACTTATTCCTCTTCGGAGGCTTCTTCAGGCTGAGCGAAAAGAAGCTCCTGGTCTACATAGGTTACTTCGCCCGTACCGGAAACGATCTGGCCAACCACGCAAGGGGTTTCGCCCTCGGCTTCGAGGATGGACATAACGTCGCCCACCTTGTTGGGGTCTACTACCAAAACCATGCCTAGGCCCATGTTGAAGGTTTTCAAAGCCTCGTGCTCGTCCAAATGAGCCGCATGGCACACAAACGGAATGATGGGAGGCATATCCCAAGTGCCAACGTGAACCTCGGCGTTAACCGTTTCAGGCAAAGCGCGATTCAGGTTTTCGGTGATGCCGCCACCGGTGATGTGCGCAAGCGAGCGAACGGCGCCGGGAAGCTGGCGAAGAACCTGGCGAACCGGCTTCACGTAAATACGAGTGGGCTTCAGCAAAGCATCGAGCACGCTTTCGCCACCCAAAGATTCCTGGGGCATGCGCAGCTCGTAGAGCGTTTTGCCATCGGTAACCACCTTGCGAACCAAGGAATAGCCGTTGGAATGGATGCCGGAAGAAGCAAGACCGATAAGCACATCGCCTTCGCGCACTTTGGCGGGGTCGAGCATTTCAGGACGATCTACCACGCCAACGCAGAAGCCGGAAAGATCGTATTCGTGCGGATCCATAACGCCTGGATGCTCGGCCATTTCGCCGCCGATGAGGGCGCAGCCGCTCAGCTCGCAGCCGTCGGCGATACCGGAAACAATTTCAGCCACGGCTTCGCTCTTCAGCTTGCCGATGGCAATGTAGTCCAGGAAGAACAGAGGCTCGGCGCCCGTTGCCAGAATGTCGTTCACACACATGGCAACCAGGTCGATGCCAACCGTATCGTGCTTGCCGGCAAGCTTTGCCAACTGGATTTTGGTGCCAACGCCGTCGGTGCCGGAGACAAGGATAGGGTCAACCATGTTCTTGGCAACGCCGATGCTGAACAGGCCGCCGAAACCGCCGATGTCGCCGCGAACCTCATCGCGGTAGGTGCGATGCACGGCATCCTTGATTGCATCAACGGCACGCGCGCCTTCTGCGGTATCTACGCCCGCCTGGGCATATGTGGTTGCTGCGCCCTGAGTGGTCCAGCTGGGCCACTTGGTGTTGTCGTTGTCCAAGGCATTAACCTTAACGCGGTCAGTCATAGCATCTCCTGGAAATCATGCCCCGCATCAGGGGCCGTTTATCAACAATTCAAAAGCCGCACGGGGCAGCTGGGTTAATCTAAAACCGCCTTGCCTTCGGGCAGGAAGCTCTTAGCTTTCATGGTATCAGGAATCTCTACCGGGTATTCGCCCGTGAAGCAGGCGTCGCAGAATCCGGGGTGGTCGCACTGAACGGCAGAGTGCAGGCCCTCAACCGAAATGAATGCAAGCGAATCGCAGCCAATGAACTCGCACATTTCCTTGTTGGTCATGTTCGCGGCAATGAGCTGGTCTTGCGTATCGGTATCGATGCCATAGAAGCAAGGCCAACGCGTTTCGGGCGAAACAATGCGCAAATGCACTTCGGTGGCGCCAGCATCGCGCAGCATGTCTACCAGCTTCTTAGAGGTGTTGCCGCGCACAATGGAGTCGTCGATTACCACCAAGCGCTGACCCTTGATAACGGAAGGCAACGGGTTCAGCTTCAAGCGAATTCCCAGCTGGCGCATTTCATCGGTGGGTTGAATGAAGGTACGGCCAACATAGCGGTTCTTCACAATGCCGTTTGCATAAGGAATGCCGCTTTCAAGCGCATAACCCATGGCGGAAGGCAGGCCGGAGTCGGGCACGCCCACAACCAGGTCGGCTTCAACGGGCGATTCCTTTGCCAGCACACGACCCATCTGGCGGCGGGAAACATATACGCTCTGGCCGTCCATGACGGAGTCGGGGCGGGCGAAGTACACCCACTCGAATATGCAGCTGGCGCGCTTGCGCGGCTCAACGCCCATTTCGGAAACCATGCCCTCTTCCGAGAAGCGCACGATTTCACCCGGGGCAACTTCGCGCAGGAAGGCAGCGCCCACAATGTCCAGGCCGCAGGTTTCGGAGGAAACCACCCAGCCGCGGCCATTGGGAAGCTCGCCTATTACCAGCGGGCGGATGCCATTCGGATCGCGGAAAGCGTACAGGGAGCTGGGGCTGGCCAGCAGCATGGCATAGGCGCCATCGATCATCTTCATGGCCTTGCGAATACCGCTGCGCAGCGAATGCGTTGCCTTGGTGACCTCGCCTACGATTTTCGCAGCCGCCTCGGAGTCGGTGCCGGCACGCAGGTGCACGCCGTAGTCGATGATCTTCGCCTTAAGGTAATTGGTGTTCACCAGCGTGCCGTTGTGAGCCAACGCGATGAGCACATCGTCGATAGCGGAAATATGCGGCTGGGCAGCATCCCAAGCATCAACGCTGCCGCTGGTGGAATAGCGCACGTGACCAATAGCCAAATCGCCCTTCAGGGCAGAAAGCGCGCTTTCGTTGAACGCCTGGGTAACCAGGCCCAAATCTTTATAAGCCATGATGGTTGCGCCATCGCCCACAGCGATGCCAGCCGATTCCTGGCCGCGATGCTGCAGCGCCTGAAGGCCGAAGCACGTCATGCGCGCAACGTCTTCACCAGGAGCATAGATGCCGAAAACACCGCACTCCTCTTCCATCCTGTCGGGGCGCTCTCCGGGAAACACCGACGTGCTCATGCTTTGCTCCTCCTAAGGGGTTATTGGTCAAGTGCCGTGTTCGTGTCGGACGAAAGGCTGGTTGTTGCGTTGGAATTCGCCGTTAAGTACGGGTCGTTCTTCGCAGTGGTTTCAACCACTGCGGCAAACAGCACCGACCTGCCGTCGTTCTGGGTGTACTCGCAGGTGCTGAACAGCATCGACTGCTTAACGTCGGAAGCAGAGAACACTTGGCCATTCTGCTTCACCTCGCTGCGGTCGAGCTTGTCCTGCACGTATGCACGGTAGCTGGAATCGTCGGAGAACGACGTCTGAACGATGGCGTCGGACCCAACGGTTTTCACAACCGCGAACGTCTCAAGGCGGTAGTTGCCCTGAGGCGTAAGCACATAGATTTCACGATGCTCGTCGAACGTGGACTGGTCCACGAAGTCGGCCAAAGCCGCGAACATAGAGCCATCGTTCATATGGTGGCCATACAGAGCATTGTTGCGATCGGTGAGCAGGGAGTTGTTGGTGGAATCCAGAAAGATGGTACCGGCGGAAGCCAGCCAGCCAGTAGAGCCATCGAAGGCCTTGTGCAGGTACTCCTCGTTATCGGCGCCCTGCACCACCGGATAGTTGATTACCGTGCCGGGCACGTATATCCAGGCAACGATGTCGGGGTTTATGCTGCGAAGCGAATCCCAATCAACCGTAAGGCTGGCAAGGGAAATATTGGAAGAATCGGAAACCTGGGCGTATTGCTCCAGGTCGTTGTAGGCGCGCTGCTGGCTGTAGTACTGATAGAAGATGGCGCCAAGCGCACATACTGCGGCGATAAGCACAATGATGGCAACAACAAAAACCACGCGCCAAGGCCCGCCGCCCTTCTTCGGGTTGCCGTTGCGCCCGGCAGAGCCATAGGAATTGCGCGAATACTGGCCGGCATCGGCAGAAGCATAAGCCGCTGCACCATAAGCACCTGCGCCCTGGGGGCTGCGAAACGAACCCTGTTGGTTGTAAGAACCCTGCTGGCCATAGACGGCATGTTGGTTGTACCCGTTGCGATTGTATGCCGCAGGACGCACGCCCTGAGCTGGGGTGTAGGTGTTTTGAACATGTGAGCCGTTATGCTTGCCTTTTGGCATGATCCACCTTTGCAGCGAAGTTTCGAATCAGTGCGCCGCGCAGACGCGCAAAAGCGCGTGCGAAGCAACTTACCAATAGTAGCAAAAAACACCGCCCCAACCATTGGTGAACTGCCTCCCATTTCTTGGACATGAGAAATGGGAGGCATTCTTGTGCATACG
>CAZQWR010000097.1:0-5748 GCA_964597085.1 uncultured Cryptobacterium sp. | reverse complement strand
ATGAATGCACTGTTTTTAGCACGAGTGGCTGCGAAGGCGAAACGATTTCGAACTTTTTTGGGCGCGTTTTGAGGAGTTGTCTTGGGTGGGCTCGGGCGCTTTCCGCGCACGACCGTCTTTTACGTATAAGGCACCGTGAACGGGCTGTTCGCAAGCCGTTAGCCGATAAGACAAACTCGGGCTATAGCCAGCTGGCAGCGAAGCGACCATAGATCCTGGATCCGTTAACACCAAAATGGAAGTCCGCCGCATGCTTCGCAACAGAGTTTTGCCGTTTGCAGATAAGGGGCGAAGTATGGGTTGACGGGCGGGTTTGGCGTGTACAATACGGGGTAACACGCACCTGCGGGCGCGCACCATTTTTCCGTGGCGCGCGTTTACTTATATATAGGTAAGGTTTCGGCGTGCTGCGGCTGCGGCATTTCGGCTTTTCCGCCAGGTGCTATGCGCTTGTTGGGCAAGCAACCCGGCGGCGCTTCGCAGAGCTCGCCCAGAAGGCGCGCTTTGCAGGTTCGGCGCCTACCCAAAAAGGCGGGCGCTTCAGGCTGTCGCGGGCTCACAAGGCCGGCGGCAGAAAACGGCATTTGCCACGTTTAGAAAGAAGGGCGCATGAAGAACACGGTTGCCACCTTCCAGAAAATGAAGGACGAGGGCACGAAGATCTCTATGCTCACGGCCTACGACTACTCCACCGCCAAGCTGGTGGACGAATCGGGCGTGAATTCCATTTTGGTGGGCGATTCGCTGGGCCAGGTAATGCTTGGCTACGAAGACACGCTTTCGGTGACCATGGAAGACATGATCCACCACACCGCCGCCGTTGCACGTGGCGCCAAGAATGCGCTGGTTATTGGCGACATGCCCTTTATGAGCTACGAGTCTTCGGTACAGCTGGCCGTTGAAAACGCCGGCCGCCTTATGAAGGAAGGCCGCGCCAATGCGGTAAAGCTTGAAGGCGGCGTTCGCGTGGCCGAGCAGATTCGCGCCATCACCAACGCGGGCATTCCCGTTTGCGCCCATGTTGGCCTTACCCCGCAATCGGTAAACGCATTCGGCGGGTTCAAGGTGCAGGGCAAAAGCGCCGAAGCCGCCCAGGCCGTTATCAACGATGCGCTGGCTGTGCAGGAAGCGGGCGCCTTCGCCGTTGTTCTGGAATGCGTGCCCGCCAAACTTGCGGCCATCATTTCCGAAAAGCTTTCCATTCCCACCATTGGCATTGGTGCAGGCGCTGGGTGCGACGGCCAGGTGCTGGTATACCAAGACATGCTGGCGCTGTTCAGCGACTTCAAGCCCAAGTTCGTGAAGCACTTCGGCAACCTTGGCCCTGCCATGGTTCAGGCTTTCAAAGATTACGACGCCGAAGTGAAGGCCGGCACCTTCCCCGCCGAAGAGCACACCTTCAAGATCGACGATGATGTGTTGGAGAAGCTTTACTAAGTCGACGCTGCGCAGCAAGCTGACGGCACATATGGCGCTGCGAACAAATTTGACGTACGAAGTACGTCTGCATTTGCCTTCCCGCCATCCGCACTCGCCAGCTTGCCGCTCGCTGACTTTGCCAATGCTACGGCTCAACCTTTCTTCGGAATGTCGAGCAAGACGCTTCGCTATTCCGTCTCGTGAGCCAAAGGCAGCGCGCTTGCCCTCACTTACCTTCGCCAACGCTAAAGCCTAACCGTCCTTAAAAGAGCTTGGCGGGGCGCCCCACCTTTCTTTCGGCATTCGCGAGTTCACGCAAATCTAACGAAATAGTTGTATCCTTTAGCCGGCGCATTCAGGTGCGCCGGCTATTGAGTTATTTGAGGGAGCAATTGATGAAGATCATCACCACTGTAGATGAAATGAAGGCTCAGGTTGCCGAATGGAAGGCACAAGGCCTTACCATTGGCCTTACCCCTACCATGGGCGCACTGCACGAAGGCCATATGTCGCTGATGGAGCGCGCGGTTTCGGAATGCGACCGCGTGGTTACCAGCGTGTTCGTAAACCCCATCCAGTTCGGCCCCAACGAAGACTACGACTCCTACCCGCGCGACCTTGAGCGCGACGCCGCCATTGCCGAAAGCAAGGGCGTTGACGTGGTGTTCCACCCCGAGCCCGAGGAAATGTACCCCAAGAACTACAACACCTACGTGGTTATGGAAACACTTACCGACAGCCTGTGCGGCGCCAAACGCCCCGGCCACTTCCGCGGCGTTTGCACCGTGGTGAACAAGCTGTTCAACATCGTGCAGCCCGACAAGGCCTTCTTCGGTCAGAAGGACGCCCAGCAGCTGGCCATTATCAAGCGCATGGTTGCCGACCTGAACATGAACGTTAAGGTGTTCGGCTGCCCCATCGTTCGCGAGGAAGACGGCCTGGCCAAGAGCTCGCGCAATTCCTACCTTTCTGCTGAAGAGCGCAAGGCAGCGCTTTGCCTTTCGCGTTCCATCTTCAAGGCCAAGGAGCTTATTGAAGGCGGCGAGCGCGATGCCAACGTGGTGCGCGCTGCTGTTCGCAAGGTAATCGAAGCCGAGCCCATGAGCCGCATCGATTACGTTGAGGTGGTTGACTTGGGCGACATGCAACCGGTTGATACCTTCGGCGATTCCGGCTTGGTTGCCATTGCCGTGTACATTGGCGAAACCCGCCTTATCGACAACTACTTGTTCGATTTTGCAGAATAAGCTTGCACCCGGGGCAACTGTGCGCGAAAATACGCAAGGTTATGCACCTGTGCGTAGCCACGCAGTTTAACCACACGAGGGAAGACTACACAAAGGAAAGGTTGGTTCTATCCCCATGCTGCTCAATGTTCTGAAGGGCAAAATCCATCGAGCAACCGTTACCCAGGCTGAGCTCGACTACATTGGCTCCATCACCATCGATTCCGACTTGATGGAAGCAGCCGGTATCCAGGAATACGAGCTGGTTACCATTTCCGACTGCAACAATGGCAACCGCCTTGAAACCTACGTTATTGCAGGCGAGGCTGGCAGCGGCGTTATTTGCCTGAACGGCGCAGCCGCACACTTGGTTACCGTAGGCGATAAGGTAATCATCATGAACTACTGCCAGATGACGCCCGAAGAATTCGCCGAGCCGGAGCACGCTCCGCGCGTGGTGTTCGTAGACGATGACAACAAGATCAGCCGCCTTACCCGCTACGAAAAGCACGGCAAGCTGGAAGACTTGAAGTAAGCAAGCAATTTTCAATGCGAATGCGAAGGGCCCAAGCGGGCCCTTCTTTTTTTGAGGGGAAGGCACGCACCAGCACCGGGCTGGAGGATGCCAGCGCGATGCTCGCGGAGCGGTAGCGCCGATGCAGATTGTAGCTGGAGCGAGGCAAGGGGTCATAGTCACATCCAGCCCTCGCAAGCAGACAACAAAAAAGGACCCTATCGGGTCCTTTTTTGGTTTAACTTGCTGGGGCGGAGCCTGCAAAGCAACCATCGTTGTGAGCTTACGACTGATGAAAGCTCACAACTTGAGCAAGTTGCCTTAGCGGCATTTCCGAAGCGAGCTAGCAGCTGGCACGAGCCACCTTAGCGGCATTGCTGAAGCGAGCTTGCAGCTGGCGCCGCTGCCCTAGCGGTATTGCTGAAGGGTAGGCACTTGGGTTTGCTGCAAATCGCCCTCTACGCTTGCGGGCAGCACCACGTCGTAGCTTATGGTTACATTGGAACCGTTCGCCACCTGGAAGCTGGGGTAGGCATAGTTGAAGTCGGAGTTCACCTTGGCGGTATACAGAACCTGCAAGCCCTTATAAGTGGTGGTAGAGAACTGGGCTCCGTTGGAAGCCGTAAGGTTTTCAATGCTGCCACCAGCTGGTGCATAGATGTACACGAACGGGTTGTAGCCGTTGGAAAGGTCCATGTCGCTCATAATGTAGGTTCCGCCCTTGGAAATTTCTTCGGACGTAAGGTAGTTGGAAACCGTAGTGGTTACGTGATACGTGCGAGTGCCGTCGGCTGAGGTTTGCACGGAACCAATGCTGGTATCCAAGCCGAACCACCAGCCCAACTTGGAGCCAGTCCAAATGTTCATGAACGCCCCTACGGTGGGCTGCTGCTGAGTGGAAGAATCGAGCGAGCCGGAGCAGCCAATGGTTTCCATGGCGTTCTGCTCGGAGCTGTCCGACATCCAGGCCATAACCTCGCGGTCGGCAGAGGATTCCATAAGCACACTGGAAAGCTTGGTGAGCATGGTGGAGTCGAAGTTGTTCAGCACCTTTTCAAACGCCAGGCCGGCAGCTTCCGAGAACAGAGCGTCGGTGATGTCACCGCCACCGCTGCTTACCACTTTTTCTTTGGAAAGGTACTTCCAGTACAGGTCGTGCTCCAGAACCTTGGTGGCGTTGGAGCCGTCGAGCTTGGTGCCGTCGGTTAGCGTGATGGAGGTGTTCAGCGAAGCCAAAAGCTTCTGCACTACGCTAGGCGTAAGGGAAATAACGCCGTCTACGTGCGCGTTGTTCCTATCGTTGTAAGAAGCGGCCCAGATGCTGCCCACGCGGGCAAAGTCGGGGTTGAAGCCGTTATCCCAGCTGTAGCGCGTGTAGCCGTAGAACAAAGTCTTTTCCTCATCGGTAAGGGTGATGGAAGAAGAGGTGTCTTCATTGAGCATGTCGTACACCGTGGTAAAGCTGCCCAGGCTAATGTGGCCGTTGCTGATGGTGAGCGTGCCCACCGAACCAGGGAAGCCGCCACATGCGCGAAGCTCGGCGGTGTTCTGGGCTACCAGCAGGTAGGTTCGGTCGCCATTGGCACCAAGCAGGTTGCCAGCAACAGGAGCCAAAGCCGCGGCGGCCTGGAAGGAATCATTCACGCCAGTGAGCTTTTCTTTTGCGGAGCCCACCACTTGCTGCAGCTGAGGAATGTTCATGCTGGGCAGGGCGTTGAGCTTTTCGGTGCAGGTTTGCATGGCCGGTGCAGCATCCTGAATGGCGTTAAGCAGCGTGGAAAGCGAAGCGGTGTCGATGGTGCCATCGGTTACCAGGTTGTCCATAGGGGTTTGCTGCAGGGTGTTGGTAAGCGGAACCAATGCATTGGCGGAAGCATCGCTCAACACCGAAGCGATGGTGCGCACGCCCTGAACGTCGCTGCCAACCACGGGCAGAACCGAAGCCACCGTCCACAAGGGCGAGCTGAGGTCTTGGTCCATCTGGCCCGCCACCGACTGCAATTGGCGCGCTGCGGAATTGGCGGAGGAAAAATCGCGCTTTTCGATGGAAGACTGCACAGCATTTACTTGGTTCATTGCGGTGCTTGCCTGCGACTTCAGGCTCATAGCCGAATTGGCCAGAGCAACTCCGTAAGCACCGCATACAACAACCAGCACAGCCACGATGCAAGCCGCAATCTTCAGGCCGCGGTGCTTATGACGGCGATGCTTCACGCGAACCAGGCGCTCGCCGCTGGTGCTGTAGCTTTGGGGCTGCAGCGCGTCGATGTCGTTGACATAGGGAATTTGGCTTTCCAGCGGCGGGAAGTTCTGCTGTTGGCCTGCAGAATAGGTTTGGTTTTGACCAGCGAGTTGGCTGGAGTATGCAGCCTGGGCCTGGCCAGGATAGGCGCTTTGACCCTGGTAGGCGCCGTGCGCAGCTGGGGCCTGACTATAGGCACCCTGCCCGCTAGGCGTTGTTTGGGGCTGACCTTGATATGCGCCCTTGCCGGCGTTGGCATTCTGGTAGCCACTATGGGCGTGACCAGGCTGGCGGTAGCCCTGCTGGCCGTAGCCCGAATTGCCTTGCGGCTGGGAATATTGAGATTG
>CAZQWR010000096.1:0-5777 GCA_964597085.1 uncultured Cryptobacterium sp. | reverse complement strand
CGTTGCCGTGCCTTCGCGCTATACTCTTTCCTATCCCAAACTACGAAAGAAGGCTCTTCGTGCAAGACCTACCTAATGGCTTCACTGGCTTTGCCAATAAGGCCAAAGCTTCCAATGCAAATTACCAGTATTCCCGCTCTATTGCCCAGCAGGAAAATTCCAAGGCCAACCTTACTGAAGAAGAGGTTGCCGGTATCGATGAGCGTGACCGCCGTTGGTCGTGGATCGAGGTAGACCGAAGCGCCATCCAATACAACGTTATGCAAACCAAGAAGCAGCTGGAAAGCGGCTGCCGCTTGCTTGCCGTGGTTAAGGCCGATGCATATGGCCATGGCGCTTACGAAGTTGCCAAGGCTGCGCTTTCTGCAGGCGCCAGCTACTTGGGCGTTGCTACGCTCAACGAAGGTATTGAGCTGCGCAAAGCAGGCATTAATGAGCCTATTATGATGCTGGGCGAGCCCCCTGCCGAAGCGGTGCCGCTGCTGCTGTTCTACAACATCATGCCTTCCATCTACACGCCGGAGTTCGCCATTGCCTATGCCGAGTGCGCCGATGCCCACGGCATGGAAGCGCCTTACCATTTGGCCATCAATTCCGGCATGAACCGCATCGGCGTGCGTTACGACCATGTGGTGGAGTTTCTGAACCAGGTAAGCTTCCACCGCGCGCTGAAGCTGGAAGGCTGCTTCACGCACTTCGCCACCGCCGATTCGCTTGAAACGCTCGATTTCCAGATTCAGATCAAGCGCTTCGTGGAAGCCATGCGTGCCATTGAGGCTGCGGGCTACAACCCTGGCATTGTTCATTGCGACAATTCCGCGGCAACCTACCGCTTCCCCAAAACGCATTTCGACATGATTCGCCTGGGTATTTCGCTGTATGGCTACCAGGCCGCTCCCGACACGCATAAGCTTGTTGATCTGCGCCCGGCCATGAGCGTGCATGCGCGCATCACCAACGTTATCAGCTTGCCTATGGGCGAAGGCGTGAGCTACGGCATGAACTATCGCAGTGCCGGCAGTGTGAAAATCTGCACGGTTCCGCTGGGTTATGCCGACGGCCTTATTCGCCTGTGCTCCGGCAAGATCGACTTCGCCTACAAGAACCGCGCGGTGCATCAGGTGGGCAATATCTGCATGGACCAGTGCATGTTCGAGGTAGACCTGCGAAGCCGCGTGGCGGCGCCTATGCTCGACCCGCACATTGGCGACGAGGTTCTTATTGCCGGCGTTCACCCCACGGTAGACTGCTCTATTTCCACCATGGCAAAGCGCGCTTCCACCATCGAGCACGAGGTAACCATCGGTTTTTCGCATCGCATGCCGCGCTTCTACAAGTAAGGCGCGCGCATGAAGGTTGAAGCGGTACCGCTGAACCAGCTGGAGCAGCAGGTGGCTGCTTGCCATTCTTGCGCTTTGTGCGAAGGCCGCTGCAACACGGTGTTCGGAGAAGGCAACCCCAATGCGGGCATCATGCTTATTGGCGAAGCTCCCGGCAAGTATGAAGACGTGCAGGGACGCCCATTCGTTGGACCGGCAGGCAAGCTGCTCGACCAGCTTCTGCAGCGCGCGCAGTTAAGCCGTTCGGAAGTGTACGTGGCCAATGTGCTGAAGTGCCGCCCGCCTGGGAACCGCAATCCATCCCCAGCCGAAATCGAGGCTTGTGCGCCGTTTCTGCGCACGCAGGTGCAAACCGTGAATCCGTGGCTGCTCATTACCATGGGCAACTTCGCCACGCAGTTCATCCTCAAAACCGATGCGGGCATTACCCACTTGCGTGGCGTGGTGCGTCAAACTGGCCGATTTTTGGTGGTGCCCGTGTATCACCCTGCCGCCGCGCTGCACAACCCCGAGCGCATGCAGACGCTCGTAACCGATTTCGAAAGAATCGGGCAGTTCGTGCGTGATAGAATGACCCAGGAATAAAGCAGCCGGGCAGCCAATGCGCGCCCGCGAACAGAAGGAGAACCCAATGGTTGAAAAGTCAGACGTAGCAGCAGTGCTCGAGCTCATCCGCCCCTCCCTGCAGGCCGACGGTGGCGACGTTCAGCTGGTAGATGTTGACGAAGAAGGCGTGGTAACCGTAGAGCTTCAGGGTGCTTGCAAGGGCTGCCCCATGTCTCAGATGACGTTGGCTCACGGCGTTGAGCGCGTTCTGAAAGACCGCTGCCCCGGCGTTACCCGTGTAGTGCCTGCGTAAGGGAAGTGTTGGGAATGCATTGTTGGGAACAGCGCGGTTGCGACGAAGAAATGCAGTCTCGTTGCCCGCATAACACCCCCGGCGAGCCTTGTCCTGCCGATTGCCACTTTGCCATGTGCGATCGTCCCACCCACAAGGTCACCTCGAATTTAGACCTGCTGTTCAGGTGCGACATCGACTTTGAGCAAAGCGTGAAAGACCAGTGCCGCTTCTGCGAGTTCTTCCTAAGCAAGGCGCCCTCAACTAATCCGGGGGCCAATTAGAAGGCCCCTGGTTTGCGTGCAAGCAATGTCCCAGACCTGAATTTTGGAAGGCCGTGCCGTTTGGTGCGGCTTTCTTTTTTTGGCGTTGCGCCAGGCGGGAACGGAGCTAGGTTTGCCGGACTGTTGATTGCGGCTGGTTTCTTGCGTTGCGGGTGCGTTTGCAACGGCGCTAGTTGATTAGGCGCGAATTGGCAGCGTTGGTGCTGGCAGCATATGGGGTTTGGAGCGGCGGCGTTGTTGGCGGGCTCTCCCGTGTCTGGCTGCTAAGGTGTTTATACCCCTGCAAACTACATAGCCTGTCAACCAGCAAAGGTGCTATTGTCGTAACGTTCAATTAAGCGAAAGGGAGCGCATGCTCAACGAAATCTACCAGGCACTCGACCCTGTTGCCTTTACCATCGGTCCGTTTTCGGCGCGCTGGTACGGCCTTGCTTATGTGGCGGGTTTCCTGTGCGCCATCTTCGTAATGTATTTGGTGGGCAAGCGTTGGAAGATCCGCTTTGATTTCGACACGCTGTGCATTGTGCTCATTTGCGCTATGGTGGGCGTTATCGTGGGCGGCCGTTTGGGATATGTGTTCTTCTACAACTGGGAGATGTATGCCGCCGATCCTATAAAAATCTTGCAGTTCAGCAATGGCGGCATGAGCTTCCACGGCGGCTTCATCGGCGCGTTAATTGCGGGCGTGGTGGCTACGCGTATTGTTAAGATGCCGTATCTTACCCTGGTTGACCTGGCTATTATCGGTGTGCCGCTGGGCTTGTTCTTTGGTCGCTGCGCCAATTTCGTCAACGGCGAGCTTTGGGGTGCACCTACCGACCTTCCTTGGGGTGTGGTGTTCGGCGGCAGTGCCGGCAACGAGCCCAGGCACCCCAGCCAGCTCTACGAAGCGTTGCTGGAAGGCGCAGTGCTGTTCGTTATTTTGTTCGCCATGTCGCGCAAGCGTCCGCCGTTGCCGCGCGGCACGTTCTTCGGCACGTTCATGGTGGGCTATGGCGTGTTTCGCTTCCTTATTGAATTCGTTCGCCAGCCTGATGCTCAAATCGGCTATTTGTGGGGCGGTTGGCTCACCATGGGCCAGGTACTTTCGGTGCCGCTTGTACTGGCAGGCATGGCGTTGCTGGTGTATGCCTTCAAGAAGAAGCTTCCTCAGGTTGGTCCGCAGCTGGCCGAGGAAGCTGCAGGTGGTGGTGCTGGCGGTAGCGACGGCCCCAATGCTTCTGCCGAAGGCTCTGCTTCTAGCGGAGGCTCTGCATCTGGCAAGCAGGGCGTTGGCGGCAATGCCGCCGAGGATAGCTCTAGCGAAGCTGAAAAAGCATGAGCAAAAAGAAGAAACAGGGCACACGCGCTCAGCGGGCGGCGCAGGTGCTGAAGCCTTTTGAGTTCGAGCCCGGCTACGATCTTGCGGTTGTTGGTGGAGGCGCATCGGGCTTAGCGTGCGCTTTGGCCTGCGTGCAAGAAGCCCAGCGCCTGGGTATGTCGCAGCCGCGCATCATTGTTTTGGAAAAAGGCCGCCGCATAGGTGCCTCCATCCTTCGCAGTGGCAACGGGCGCTGCAATTTTTCGAATGCCAACTTAGACGTTGAAAAGTTTTGGAACAGCGATTTTGTGGCGGAAGCGCTGCGACGTCTGGTTGAGCAATGCAGCTCTGATGACAGCCTGTGTAGCTTGGCACATTCCGACCAGCTTGTACTGGACGAAAACCCTTGCGTCTTGCCTGTGGTTGAGTGGCTGGAGCGTTTGGGCTTGGCTTGGGAAGAAGCCCAAGGCACGGGTGGGCTGTTGTATCCGCGTTCCAACAAAGCAGAATCGGTGCTGGAGGTTTTTACTACGGCGCTTGAAGAACATAATGTTGACCTGCGTATTTGCGTGCAGGTTGAATCTATTGCCCGAAGTGGCGCAGGTTTCGAACTCGGCCTTGCTGAAGTCCCGCTGCCCAAGGGCGGCAAGGTCGGCGGGGAAGAAGAGCCGCGGCATGCGCGCATTCAGTCTTCGAAAGTTGTCTTTGCCGCCGGAGGGGCGTTTGCCCCAGGCTTGCTGAGCGGTGTTAGCGCTTCTGCACTGAAGCCTTGGCAGCCGGTGCTGGGTCCGCTTAGGGCTGAATTCCCCAAGGGCGTTTCTGCTGCTGAGCTGGATGGCGTTCGCGCGCAAGCTTTGGTACGCGTTCCGGATACGGGTTTCGCCGAAGAGGGCGAGGTGCTGTTTCGTGAGTATGGGCTTTCGGGCATTGTGGTGTTCAACGCTTCGCGTGAGGTTGAGCCAGGCGGTTGCTTGCTGGTGGACTTGGAGCCTCGGCGCTCCGAAGGGCAGCTTGCCAAGTTCCTGTTTGCGCGCGCAGAGTTGTTCGGCGGCGCAACGAACAAGCAGTTGTTCAGGGGTTACTTGTTACCCCAGCTTGCCAGTGCCGTATGCGCGGCGGCAGGCGTTGAGCCTGATGGCCCGGTAACCGCCTCTAGCGTAAATGCGCTTGCATTTGCAATGAAGAATCTGACGTTCAAGGTGCAAGGCATTGCCGATGAGCGTCAGTGTCAGGTGCACCGCGGTGGCGTGCCCGTTGAAGCGGTTAGTCCTAATACGCTTCAGGCGAAAAGTGCCCCCGGCCTTTATATTCTGGGCGAAGCCTTGGATGTTGACGGCCCCTGCGGGGGCTACAACCTGCACTGGGGTTGGGCAACGGGCATGCTGGCCGGCAAAAGCATTGCTGCGAACTTGGCGAAGGAGCAACAGTGATCGACGTTTCTGGAATTCCCCTTTCGCTTGATGCTGCCCTGTCTGGCAACGAAGGGCTGCAGCGCAAGGAGGTTGCCCGCGCCCTCGGCGTGGACGCTGCCGCTATAGCTTCGCTGCAGATAACCAAGAAGAGCGTGGATGCGCGCAAGAAGAGCAACGTGCATTTCACCACTACGTTTCGCGTTGAGCTGGGCGAACGCAACGAACAGCGTTTGCTGGGCAAGGCGCCGAAGGGGCTTAACGTTCGTACTGCCAAGCCCTACGAGCCGCTGGAGTGCCCGCCTTGCGAAGCGCCGCAGAAGCGCATTGTGGTAGTGGGTTTGGGCCCTGCCGGTTTGTTTGCTGCCTTGTACCTTGCGCGCTGTGGATTGCGCCCGCTGGTGGTGGAGCGCGGCTTCAATGTGGAGCGTCGTGCGGCCGATGTTGCCGCTTTTGAGCAAACAGGCCAGCTCAACCCAAATTCCAACATTCAGTTTGGCGAAGGCGGTGCCGGTACGTTTTCTGACGGCAAGCTCACCACCAATATCAAGAATCCCATGGCCAAGCATGTGCTGCGGTGGTTCGTGGAAGCTGGCGCACCCGAAA
>CAZQWR010000095.1:0-5785 GCA_964597085.1 uncultured Cryptobacterium sp. | reverse complement strand
GGGAATCTCGATGGTGGTCTGCCCGCCAGCGCTTAGAGTGTCGTAGACGGTATCAGCCAGAGAGTCGGTATCAACCTTCCAGCCATAAGTGCCACCCGAAACGGTGCATACCTTGCCGTCTTCACGAGTCCACGTACGCGTAGTACCCACGGTGTTCATGCCAGAGGCTTTGTCGTCAACCCATTCGGTAACCAAGTCTTTGCTGATGCCAAGGCTGTAGCTCGATTCATCGATATAGAGCCAGGAGCCGAAGGTTGCCTTGTCGATAGTAGCGGCCTGAACGGTACCGTTCAGCATCAAGGAAACACTGCTGGGGAACAGGCTGTTGGCCTTCTGCACAACATCGAGCATTCGTGAATCGGCCATAAGGATTTTGGGCTTGATAAGCTCGTCGGAGGTCACCTCGCACTCTGTGCGCATTTCCTTAAGGCACTGCCCAGCCTTTTCGCAAAGCTTATCCGCATCGATTTGAGTGCCATAAACTTCGGCCTTCGCAACAAATGAATCGGTTGCGGAGCTATAAGTGATAGTGGCGTTATGGGAGGCATCCTGGGTTTTGTTGAACTCCTCTACCTGGGCCTTAATGACGTCATCGACGGAACCTGCCTGATAATCAGCCACAACAACGTCGGAAATATCATGCTTTTGGAAGCATTCGTAGGGCCACAGAGCAATGTCCTGGCTCTTAGCCGCGTCTTTCGCAATGGAGGAAGAGTCAAGCGAAATAGAGGTTTCGCCCTTATTGAAGCTATAGGTAAAGCCCTGGCCGCTAATGGTAAGCGAATAGCCTTCGGCCTGCTGCTGAATCAAAGAAGCAAGGTCATCGGAAGAGCGAAGCGAAACGTCTTCGTTGTTCAAATTCGTGTTCGGGAAATAATGGCTGCTGAAGAACAGGGCACCACCGGCATAGATAGCAGCAAGCAGCAATACGATTACGCCCAGAACAATAAAAGGTGTTTTGGACTTTGGCTTAGAAAACTCTTCGCCCTGCGGCATCATGGCAGGATTCATCTGCGGAATATTGCCGGCGGAAATGGGCTGATAAGCTGCAGTAGGTTGGGAATTGGGGACGGTGGGCATTTGGGTAGTAGCAGGCTGTGCATGCCTACCCTGGGGAGCCTTATTCTTACTGCCCTTCATATATAGCTAATCTCTTTCTTCGGACTTCAAATCTATAGCTTGAATAGTCTAACCCCAAACACGTTGAACGAGCATTTAAAACAAGCTTCTTCAACGTACTTTTCCGCAAAGAATCACCCTTTGTGCACGAACGTCCCAAAACCTGCGCGCTAATCCTTAAATCAACCTTTATAACCAGCACTCAAATCTGCGAATAACCAAACCTATTGCCCCAAAATCCAGAACACGTAATATGAATGCCACTCGAATTAAACGTTTTGTTAACAACAAAGAAGAAAGGACACTTCGATGCAGAACTCCCTCGCAAAGAAGACCGCGCTCAGCTTGTTCGCTGGCGTCGTGGCCCTGGGCATTGCAGCCCTGGCACTTACTGGCTGCTCCAGCAGCTCCAACTCTAACTCCAACGACAAGAAGATCACTGTTGCAGCTGTGCCCACCCCTCACGCCGAGGTTCTTACCAACGCCGTAGCGCCCATCCTGGAAAAGGAAGGCTACACCCTCGAGGTTAAGGAATTCACCGACTACGTTCAGCCCAATACTGTAACTGAGCAGGGCGAGGTTGACGCCAACTACTTCCAGCATGGCCCCTACCTGGAAAACTTCAACTCCGAGCAGGGTACCCACCTGGTTTCCGTTGCAAGCGTTCACTTTGAGCCCATGGGCGTTTACTCCAAGAAGATCACCGATCTCAAGAGCATCTCCGACGGTGCAACCGTAGCTGTGCCGAACGACGCCACCAACGAGGCTCGCGCTCTGCTTCTGCTGCAGCAGGAAGGCCTTATCACTCTCAAGGATGGCGTAGGCGTTAACGCAACCGTAAACGACATCACCTCCAACCCCAAGAACCTCACCATCAAAGAGCTTGAGGCTGCAAACGTTCCCAACGTCGTTGATGACGTAGACATTGCTTGCATCAACGGCAACTATGCAATCGCCGCCGGCTTCAAGGTAAACACCGATGCGCTGGCCGTTGAATCCGCTTCTTCCGACGCAGCTAAGACCTATGCAAACCTGCTGGTATGCAAGGAAGGCAACGAAAGCTCCGACAAGATCCAGGCTCTGGCAAAGGCTCTGAACTCTGACGAGGTTCGCGATTACATCAACAACAACTACCAAGGCGCTGTAGTTCCGGTCTTCTAAGACAGGTTTTACATACCCTCTGAACAGGAAGAGCCACCTTATGGGTGGCTCTTCCTGGTTATGGCGAATGCTTCGACTGGTTATTTGTTTTCAATCTGACCGATGTTCTTCAGCTCGATGCTGATAAGCCCATTGGGCATGCTGGCGAATTCAATGAAATCGGAGTTGTGGGCATACTCGGAGGGAAACGTTATCTCGATGCCGGTATCGGTGCGAATCTTATGATTACGGGTAATACGCTCGGCTGCTTTTTTGTCCACTCGAACGCTTTGGGGGATATTCTCCTCTGCGGCCGATTCCATAAAACGTTCCTGCAAAGGCTCATCTTCAAATACTTCCTGGGCTAGCTCGCGCGGCTCTACGCCCCTGCCCTCTTCTGCGGCTTCGGTAACGTAAGCTTTTGCGCGCGTTAATGCAACCGTGGTATTGGCACCGTACTCAACCGCCACCTCTTCAACTATGTTGGTAATCTCATCAATCACCTCTTTGCTCGATGCTTCCATAGAGCATTGAAGCAACCCGTCAGGAATAAGATAGGTATCTTGCCCAGCGATCTGACGAAGCTTATCTTGAAATGCAACCGAAAGCGACTTGGATTCCACAATGGCAAAAGAGCTGATCTTCTGGGATGGATTAGGCATGATGGCATGATGGCGCTCAATCTGGTTAGAAGCTGCTCCGAAATCATTCGATCCAACTGCGTGTATATACGCTTGCTTGCTTTCCAGCAGGAACAAACCAAAATATCGGCTAACGCGCCCATCGAAGGAAGCCTCTATCTCTTCTTCGGAAGCTGCACCCTCGAGCTTGGTTTCCTCTTCAAAGTCCACCACCAGCAAGTCGGTGCTTTCCGACTCGCTCATCCTTCCAAGTTCCCCAGCAATGTATTCAGCAATTTGGACCGACAGTTCAACAAAACCGCGATTGCCGCCAAAGTAAGCACGCAGCTCGGGAGCGAAGCTGCTTTCTGCCGAAAACTCGCCATGCTTGTTTTCGATATTCGTAAGGTATTTTTTGGCCTGCTTGGTTACATAGCCCTTGATCTGGCGATTCTCCAGGTCCAATTCCGCCTGAGAATACACATTCACGCAAGAGGTGAAGTCGAACACGTGAAGAATTGCATGGTTGATGCGCAGCATTGCGCTCCTTTCAAATTCCGAGACTTTGCAACGATACCATGCACACCAAGGCATATATGGCGGAATGAACCAACGCGCCGTCGCATTCACTAAGCAAAAATTGCACAGTGCTATAATTTCAAGGCTCAAAATCTAAGGATCATCTGCGCAGCCAATCTGCGCAGCAAGATGCAAGGAGATTCAATTCATGGGTTGCGCGATCATCGGGTGCGGCAAGGCCCTCCCCTCCCTTTCGGTAAAGAACAACGATTTCTTGGACCTGGTAGACACCAGCGATGAATGGATCACCAAGCGCACGGGGATCAAATCGCGTCGCATCTCCACCACCGAAACCAATGTTGACCTGGCAGAACAAGCAGCTCGTCAGGCACTTGGCTGGGATAAAGGCGGCTATTCCAAGAGAAACGTAGCCCCCGAATCCATCGACCTTGTAATTTACTCTACGGTTTCACCCGACTCCATAGTTCCTTCGTGCTCGGCGCTCTTACGCAAGCGCCTTGGACTTGAGAACGCAGCAACCTTCGACATTAATGCCGCCTGCACGGGTTTTGTGTACGGTCTGGCTGTTGCCGAATCTATGCTGGCCGCATCTTCTGCATGCGTGCCTGGCGCAGCTCGCCGCAACCCGTTCAAGCGAGCCCTGGTTATTGGATCCGAGCGCATCAGCCGAATCACCAACTGGGAAGACAGAGCAACCTGCATTCTTCTTGGTGACGGAGCGGGCGCAGCGGTTGTTGAATGGAATGAAGAAGCCGCAGGGATTCTTGCAACCTACATTGTCAACGATACCGACAAAGACAATGCCCTCACCTGCCCAATGTCTTTCGATTCAAAACAGCCTTTTGGCGAAAATGGCCCATCGAAAGAAGTTATGGCATCCCCGGATCCAAGCCTTGCGAAAATAGACAAGGAAGTGGGCGTTGCCGAAGATGTGCAGAACGGGCGTGCAAGGCAGCTGCTTTATATGCACGGACAAAAGGTTTTCAAATTCGCCGCTATGGCCATGGGCCGCGCTATTGAAGAAGTGTGCATGCGCGCGAATGTGGATGTAAGCGAAATCAAATGCATTGTTCCCCATCAGGCGAACGAGAGAATCATCAAATATGCAGCAAAGCGTTGCGGCCTGGGGCTCGATCGCTTCGAGGTAAGCATCGCGCAACGAGGCAATTCTTCTTCGGCTTGTGTGCCCATGGCATTAGCCGATGCCTACGAGGAAGGCCGTATTCAACCTGGGGATAAAGTTATCCTGGTGGCTTTCGGCGGCGGGTTTACCAGCGGCGCCGTTCTTTTCGAGGCTTAAACACCTTTCGAAAACCGTAGAGAATCGAGCCTGCGTGCGGGCTTCGCCCGACCGCGGGGCTTGCATTGCCTTCGCAATGCCGCGCCCTTGCGCGGCGAAACGTGCCACTGGCACGTTTCTCAATCCGCGCAATGCAAGCGGAGTTCGATTCTCCGTTCCTTCACTGCAGCAACAAAAAAGCAGGACCCAATCAGGTCCTGCTGGTTATAAGTGGTGGAGGCGCGGAGAATCGAACTCCGGTCCATACTAAATCATCAACGAGGCTCTACAAGCTTATTCAATGTTTGAGGTTCGAGCGGGCCAGGCCCATTGACAGGTCTTAGACACGCTCTAGCGGGTTCGATCTTAGCCTTGCGCATACCAGCTACGTCGCAAGGAGCGTTCTCCTGAAAATGATAACGACAACGGGTGCGGAGACGTTCCCCGAGTCGTCACGCTGCGATTAAATTAAGCAGCGAGGGCCAGCTGGCCCTGAGTGTTAGATTTGCCAATTAACTTGACGGTACCCCTGTTTTACGTGGCGAGGAGACCACGACCTGCTCCTCGGATCCGACTTACCATGTCGAAACCAGTCGCCCCCGAAAAGGGTTATTCCCCTGTGAAAGTGCAGCAACGTTGCGTTGCGAGATATTTATTCTACTCGCTGCAAACACGTTGTCAAAAAAAAGAAAGGCCCCGAAGGGCCTTTCAAAGTTTCGTAGCTTGAACTACTTGTCTGCCAATGCGGCATGAGCGGCGGCAAGACGAGCCAGAGGCACGCGATAAGGCGAGCAGCTGACGTAGTCGAGACCAATGCTGTAGAAGGTCTTGATGGAGTCGGGGTCGCCACCGTGCTCACCGCAAACACCGCAAACGATGTCAGGGTTGCCCTGATGGCCAAGTTCAACGCCCATCTTAACAAGCTTGGCAACGCCGGGGTCAACCGTAGCGAAGGGGTTGTAAGGCAGGATGCGCTCAGCAAGATACTGATGGATGAACTCTGCTTCAACGTCGTCACGGGAGAAACCGAACGTGGTCTGAGTAAGGTCGTTGGTGCCGAAGCTGAAGAAGTCAGCCATCAGTATCT
>CAZQWR010000094.1:0-5960 GCA_964597085.1 uncultured Cryptobacterium sp. | reverse complement strand
TATCGTAAGAGATATTGGCATTTACCGTGCCGGAAGCAGAAGTTACCTCAACGGGAGCGGCATCGGGGTTGTACTCGCTGGTGCCGGAATCAGCTGCCAGTATAATGCCGTCATTGGCCTGGGCTGCAAGCTCGTTGGAAGCATCGCCGCTTTCGGCTGCGGGCTCTGCCGTGGTTGCAGGCTCGGCTGCCTTGGTGGCCTCGGCATCGGTTGCTTCGCTGGAAGAAGCGTCGGCCTTGGGGGCTTCTGCATCTACCTTTGCATCAGAGCCGCTCTGGCCGCTTTTGGCTTCGGTTGCCGCATCGGCTACGGCGCCATTGTCGGCTTCGCTGGCGGCTTGCGCCTGCTCGGCGGACTGGTTGGAAGCACTGCTCTGCGTTGCAGCCGCCTTGGAGATTGGGGAAAGGCCCAGTACCAGCACAATAGCCAACATGCTGTTGACCAGCTTGGTGCCCAGGTTCCCCCTTACTGCCTTGGTGTTCCTCATCTTATCTACCTCTCCTTTGGTGGATACCCTCTTGCGCGCACGCGCGCAAAAACGCGCCAGCTTAGCGCTGGTGCGCTGAAGCCCCAACGCCGCTGAGCGCTAGAGCAAGGTTGCCTTGTACAGGAATTTGGTTGCTGCGGGTGCACCAACCCAATGCCGCACGAGAATGCTGCATACATGCACAAACAGTGTTAAATGCCCTCATTCGACGTACGTACGCACAGGCGATGCCTCCTATCTTTCTATCTAGCTGGGGTTTTGCCCGCTTTTGGGCGCAGTTTCCCCAACCCTGAAAACAACCTTTCGCAGTTTACTTTGGGGGGGGCAAAACGGCAATAGGTAACCTATTAGCGAATATTTACTACTTATAGATTTAGCTGTTGAACTGGTGTTTTTGTGCTCAACGGTTTGTTGAGGGCAAGTATTCTGGCTGCTGTTCGCCTCTGCAGCAGCCCCTATTTCCCGAACATGTTCACCTATTTAACGAATGTTAATGGGGCGCAAAACCAAAAAGCCCCGCTGCATTTCTGCAACGGGGCTTTGATTCGCTATATCCGCAGGCTGGTTAATGGCTGCACGCTCTACTTGGCAACAACATTCACCAAGCGGCCGGGAATAACGATTACCTTCTTCACGTCCTTGCCTTCGGTGGCGCTTGCCACAGCAGCCAGCGCAGCTTCACGCACAGCATCTTCTGCGGCATCGGCAGCAACGGTGATCTTGGCCTTAACCTTGCCGTTTACCTGCACGGCCAGCTCAACTTCGGAGCTCTTTGCAGCCTCGGGGTCGAATTCCGGCCAAGCTTCCTTGTGCACGGAGGTTTCGTTGCCCAACACCTTCTGCCACAGCTCTTCTGCCCAGTGCGGGGCAATAGGAGCAAGCAGCTTTACCAGCACGCCGGCAACCTCTGCGTCGAACGCCTTCATCTCGGCATTTGCAGCGCGCTCTTCAGCAGAAACGGCGCGCAGGTAATTGCCCGTGGCGTTGGCCAGCTCCATGATGGCAGCAATGGCGGTATTGAAATTATTGCGCGCAAAGTCATCGATAACCTTGCCCACTACGCGGTGGCGTTCGCGCAGCAGCTCCTGCTGGGCTGCCTTTGCAGCTTCGGGCTTGGCGCCTGCCTGGAAGTAGGTTTCCTCCCCTGCCTGGCCAGCCAAATCGGCAACCATGCGCCATGCGCGGTTCAGGAACTTGTACATGCCGGCAAGGCCGTCTTCGTTCCACTGCAGCTCCTTGTCGGGCGGAGCCATGAACAGGATGTAGGCACGCACCGCATCGGCGCCGTAGCCGGCAATCATGTCTTCAGGCGAAATTACGTTGCCCTTCGACTTGCTCATAACCTCGCCGTTTTCGTCGAGCACCATACCCTGGCACAGCAGGTTGGTGAAGGGCTCGCTGAAGTTGAGCAGGCCCATGTCGCGCAGAACCTTGGTGAAGAAGCGGCTGTACAGCAGGTGCAGAATTGCATGCTCGATGCCGCCGATGTACTGGTCTACCGGCATCCAGCGGTTCACGCGCTCGGAGCTGAACGGAGCCTCGGAGTTGTGCGGGTCGGTATAGCGCATGTAGTACCAGCTGGAGCACGTGAAGGTGTCCATGGTATCGGTTTCGCGACGGGCAGGCTTGCCGCACTTGGGGCAGGTGCACTGCGCAAAGCCCTCGTGCGTTGCCAGCGTTTCGCCAGCTGCCAGGTCGATGTCTTCAGGAAGGCGAACGGGCAGCTCGCTTTCGGGCACGGGCACGATGCCGCACTCGTCGCAGTACACGATGGGAATGGGGTTGCCCCAGTAGCGCTGGCGGGAAATGAGCCAGTCGCGCAGGCGGAACTGCACCGACTTCTTGCCTTTGCCTTCAGCTTCCAAATCGCCAATGATGGCGTCCACGGCGGGCGAATGCTTGCCGCCCACCATGCCGGTGTACTTGCCGGACTGAACCAGCACGCCTTCGGCCTCATACGACTTTTCCCAGTCCACCGAAGTAACCTTGCGCTCCTGCACGCCGTTGAGCTGCGGGTACAGCGGGTCGTCTTCGCCCAAGATGATGGGGATGATGGGCAGGTCGTACTTGCGGGCAAATTCGAAGTCGCGCTGGTCGCCGCAAGGAACGGCCATAACAGCGCCGGTGCCGTAGTCGGCCACAATGTAGTCGGCCACCCACACGGGAACCTGTTCGCCGTTTACGGGGTTAACCACATAGCGGCCGGTGAAGGCGCCGTGCTTTTCGCGGTCGCCCTGGGCGCGCTCTACGGCGCTTACCTTCTTGGCGGCTTCCACCAGCTCCATTACGGCAGCTTCGTATTCGGTGCCGCAAACCAGCTCATGCACCAGCGGGCTTTCGGGCGCCAGCAGGAAGAAGCTGCAGCCGAACAAGGTATCGGGGCGCGTGGTGAACACGGTGATGGTTTGAGCATCGTCCTTGCCTTCGGCAGGCAGCAGCTCGAAATCTACCTCGGCGCCTTCGGAGCGGCCAATCCAGTTGGCCTGCATCTGCTTTACCGGCTCGGGCCAACCATCCAGCTGATCAAGGTCGTCCAGCAGTTCCTGGGCGTAGTCGGTGATTTTGAAATACCACTGCGTAAGGTCGCGCTTTTCAACGGCACCATGGCAACGCCAGCATTCGCCTTCGGTTACCTGCTCGTTTGCCAGAACGGTTTTGCAGTTGGGACACCAATTAACAGGGCTGTTGCGGCGCTCTACCAGGCCGCGCTTGTACATCTGCAGGAAAATCCACTGGCCCCAGCGGTAATATTCCGGGTCGCATGCAACAACGGTGCGGTCCCAGTCGTAGGAAAAGCCCATGCGCTTGAAGCTGGCCTTCTGCGTTTCGATGTTGGCATAGGTCCACTTTGCAGGATGGGAATTGTGCTTGATGGCAGCGTTTTCAGCGGGCAGACCGAATGCGTCCCAACCCATGGGGTGCAGAACGTCGTAGCCGCGCATGCTGTAGTAACGGGCGGTTACGTCGCCGATGGTGTAGTTGCGTACGTGGCCCATGTGAATGTCGCCCGAAGGATACGGGAACATCTCGAGCACGTAGCGCTTGGGCTTGCTGGTGTCTTCGGTTGCCTTATGGGCGCCCGTTTCCTGCCATACCTTTTGCCAACGCGGCTCAATCTCGTGCGGATTGTATTCTTTCATGCGGCATCCTTTTCATATTTGGCTAAACGCTTGCGCTGCGAGTGCTATGCGGTGCGGCTACCAGCTGCTAGTTTACCTACCGCAAACCGCAGCTCTTTGCTGCGGGCCTGCGCCACTTGGCTGCAAGATGCCCGTCAGAAGCAAGGGATTGCAACAGGCGAGCGTAACCCGCAAGCGTGGTAAACGCGAGCGCGCGGTTGCGTGCTGCACGAGCCACCCGAAGGCTGCCCTAATGTAGCCAGCGCAAAGCGCAGTACAAGCGAATTTGCATACACGATTGGATATTATAGCGCGCCGCGTTGCCCCAAGGTTTCATTGCGCAAAACAGCTGCAAATACGAAGAAAGGGCCCGAAGGCCCTTTGGGTTTTGCTTTTGGCAAGCACGGGAACTTCTTGTGCGGTGCCCGCAGGGCAGTATGCACATCGTGCGCGGTTGCAAACTACAGAATTCGGTAGCTTACCGTGCGAATGCCCCACGCCTGGCAAGTGCTGAAGCCAAACGCCTTGAACACGCCAGGCTGCAAGTCGAGCGAACGGGAGCCGCCACCCATGTAGCCGCAGTCGTTGATGGTGGCAATAACCGTACGGCCACCATACTTGATTTCCACCGCGCGGCCCAGGTACTGGCGATAGTTCGACCAAGCCATGGGAATTGCCACACCCATGGAAGAATCGTTGCAAACAGCGCCGGTTGCCGTGGTGCCCGGATTGGGCGTGCCGCTGTCGGAGCTACCGCCGTAAGCAGAAGCCACGCCCGTTTTCCAGCCAGTAGAAGTATCGGCAACAGCAGAACTACCGCTATCGCTAGAACCGGAGCTGGATGAAGACGAACCGCCGCTGTTGGTGTTAGCGCTGGGCGTGCGGTCGGTATTGGTGTTCCAGTTGGCGCTTTCTTCAGTAGTGGCAGCTGCCTGCTGCTGAGTCTGCTGCTCCTGCGCCTGTTGCATCGCCTGCGCCTGCGCCTGCAGGGCAGCCAGCTGGGCCTGGGCTTCCTGGATGGAAGAAACCTTGGCAGAAGCTTCGCTTACCACCTTTTCGGCTTCGGCCTTCTTGGCATCGGTTTTTTCGATGAGCTGCTGTTGCTGGTCGCGCTGAGAATCCAGCTCTTCAAGGGCATTGGCAAACTTGTCGCGCAATTCCTTCTGCTCGGAAACGCGCTGAGCCTGGTCGCGCTGGATGGCAGCGTAGTACGTGATGTTCTTGGTGAAGTCGGTGATGCTCTGCGAAGTAAGCACAATGTTCACCAGCGAAAGTGAACCGTCGCTTTTGTACTGGGCCTCGATGGTGTTGGAAAGGCTGTTGCGCCCCTCGAGCATAAGCTGCTGAGCTTCGGTGACCTTGGTAGTGGTGTCGCTGATCTGCGTATCAAGGCTGGAAAGCTGCTGCTGCAGCGAATCGTATTCCTTGTTAATGGAATCAAGCTCGGCAGATGCCGCGGAAAGCGTTGCCTGCGCATCGGAAAGCTCGTCTGCCTGAGCAGAACGGGGGGATGCAAACGGCAGCGCCAGCGAAGCGGCCATAAGCACGCTTAGGGAGGTGGCGCAAAGTGCCTTATGTAGCGTTGTAGACATATTTGAAAGTTTAACGTACCTGCCCGTTTGGAACTAATTTGCCGTGCCAATGGAGTGCCGTTTGCGCTTTACCATAGTGCATTTTCGCAGGTGAACGCTTGGAAAGTGCTCTTCACAAAGCCTTCGTTTTCAAGGAGGTTTTATGAAGGACGTGCGGGCGAGCGCAGCCTGGCGAGCAACATTTCAGCGCGCAGGGCAAATGCGTTGCCCAAAGAATGCAACGGCAAGCGTAGCTCCCCACGGGTTGGCAATGCGAAGCGCAGCGGGATAGCGAGCGCCTACCAGAAAAAGCGAACTCGAGCGCGCCGCGCCGCCCACCCCTTTCCTGCCAGGACAAAAACGGGAGCCCGTAGGCTCCCGTTTTCGAACTGCTTTTGCAGAGTACGCTTTGCTGCGCGCTTTTGCTTAGCGGGTGTTGCTTACGAAGGGCGTCTTGTCCTTCAGCATTACGTCATGAGCGCCGCCTTCCACGATGGAGGTGGAGCTGATAACCGTGAGCTTTGCCTTTTCCTGCAGTTCAGGAATGGTGAGCGCACCGCAGTTGCACATGGTGCTGCGAACCTTGGAAAGGGTAAGGTCAACGTTGCTCTTCAGCGAGCCGGCATAAGGAACGTAGGAGTCTACGCCTTCTTCGAAGGTCATGCCCTTCTTGTTGCCGCCCAGGTCGTAGCGCTGCCAGTTGCGCGCGCGGTTGGAGCCCTCGCCCCAGTACTCCTTCATGTGCTGGCCGTTTACCACAACCTTGTTGTTGGGAGCCTCATC
>CAZQWR010000093.1:0-5961 GCA_964597085.1 uncultured Cryptobacterium sp. | reverse complement strand
GCGAATTCCTGCACGTCCACAGAAATGCTGTGCTGAATGGGCTTCCAGGAAGCCTTCTTCACCAGGGCCACCAGGGCGATGGGGATGTAGGTAATCATGAACAGCGGGAACGTGAACATGTAGAAAATCTTCTTGTGGGCCGGCGCATGGATGTTGTCCCACTCGGTGAAGGTGGTAAGCGCGCCAAACATGAACATGAACAACGTGAAGTTGAACAGGCAGAAGAAGATAGACGAAAGCGAAGAGGTAATCATCACGCCGGTAGACATAACGCCCGTAAGGCCCAGCACCACAATAATGGCGTTGAACACAATGGTGATGATGGTAAGCAGCATGGCCGGGCAGATGGTCATAAGCATGTCGTAGCAAGCAAAACGCGTGCCCTTGGGATTGGTGAAAATACCCTTCACCAGCTTGCCGCCATAACCGAAGAACACCTGGTAGAAGCCCTTGGCCCAACGGAAGCGCTGGTTCCACGAATCGCGGAAGGTAAGCGGCTGCTCGTCGTAGAGCATAGCCGTGGGCGTGTAGGCAATGCGGCGGCCCTTGCAGATGGACGCGGTGGAAAACTCGATGTCTTCCGTGAGCATGTGGTACTTCCAGCCGCCCATCTCGTCGATGATCTTGGCGCTGATGAAGAAGCCCGTGCCCGAAACAGCGCAGCTGGTGCCCAGCGTAAGGCGCGCCTGCGAAAGGTACTTCGCTTCGCGCATGAACCACACGGCGTAACCTGCGGTAATCCAGTTGGAGCCGTAATTCTTGGAATTGCGGTAGCTGGTGGAAGCCACGGCGCCGTTGTCGAACGTCTTGTTCATTTCACGGAAGTAGTTCACGTCCAGCACGTTGTCGGCATCGAACACGAAATAGGCCTCGTATTCGTTTTCGCTGTAGTGCTGGCGAATGCAGGCAAAGCCGTAGTCGAGCGCGTAGCCCTTGCCAATTTGCTCGGTGTTGAAGCGCGGGAACACGATTGCTCCGGCTTCTTGGGCAACGGCAGCGGTGTTGTCGGTGCAGTTGTCGGCCACCACGAAGATATCAATGAGCTCTTGCGGGTAGTTCTGCACGCGGATGCTGTGAATAAGGTCGCCAATAACGGCGTTTTCGTTGCGCGCGGCAACGATTACGGCATAGCGATGGTTCTTCTTGGCCTCAAGTTGAGGCGGGCGCCTTGTAAGCGAAATGAATACGTAAATGATCTGGTACAAGTAGCAGCACGAGAACACAATGAAGACGCAGAAATTGAAGATGTCCACGAACGAAATGGACGCAAACAACTGGTCTAGCACTCAGGCTCCTTTTTCCTGCCGGGCGCCTTCGGGGAGCGCCGGCTCCATTAAACCCCAGCCAGCATTAGCCTGGGCTTGGGCGCAAGGAACGCATGGGGCGTTTTCTTGCTTTGGGGATTATAGGCTTCTTTAGGCAAAAGCAAGCCCCAAGTAACCGCTTCGTTTGCCAATTAGCCAACTCAGGACGCCATTTTGGGGCATTTCGCCACGAACCCTGCATATCCCCTCCATAAAACTACGCTTACAATAAAGCACCGAGGGAAACCAACCTTAGGAGGACACCATGGCCATCATCGAAACCCGCGCACCCCAGTACGTAGAGCACGTGCAGGGCGGCGAAGGCCGTATGCTGCGCGACCCGCTTCTTTCCGCCGAGCAGCTTGGCGGCGAGGCAAGCTTCGTTGGGCAGATCACCTTGGAGCCCGGCTGCTCTATTGGCTATCACCAGCACGTGGGCGATGCCGAGCTGTACTTCGTTACCGAAGGCACCGGCACCTACACCGAGGATGGCGCTGAATTCCAGGTGAAGAAGGGCGATGCCATGTACTGCAAGGACGGCAGCTTCCACGGCATTGCCAATTCCGGCACCGAAAACCTTTCGTTTGTGGCCGTTATTCAAAAGAGCAAATAAGTTGGCGAATATAAAGCCCCGCTGGTATTAGCCGGCGGGGCTTTATTTGTAAGAAGGAGCAAGCATGGCAAGCAAAATAGAAGAGCTAAGCGAACGCGAGCTTGAAGCAGCACAAATGGTGCTGGAGTACGCAGATATTGAGCCTAGTCATGAAAACACCAAGCGCTACCTTGATTGGGAGATCGTTACCTTCAGCGAAGACGCCGCCGGCCATTACTGCTGGTACATGGACGATGAGGGCAATGAGATCTGCATCAAGGTAGAAACACTGGAAGAAATCTGCACCGAAGAGTTCGACTAGGCGCTTGGTTGGCGGCTTTCCTGCGGCGAGCGCAAAACCGCCACGCAGAATCTGCGATTTTGGCAAAAGCTGTGGCATAATAGGCGAGGTTTGCCGGCATGGCGCAACGGTAGCGCAACTGATTTGTAATCAGTGGGTTGCGGGTTCGATTCCTGTTGCCGGCACCATCTACGAACAAAAGGCATCGAGCTATGCGCTCGATGCCTTTTTGCTTGTTGGGATAGAATGGAGCGCATCACACAAACCCCCCACTAGGAGGTTCCCTATGAAAGCAACCGAATCTGCCCGCAGGCGCACCCTGCCGCTCGGCATCTTCGCGGGCATCGTGCTAGCGCTCTGCTCCGCCTTCGCCATGGCGGCGCCCGCCTGCGCCCTGGCCGCGGAGAAGAGCTTTGCCGTGGACGGCAGCATGACCATCACCATGCAAGCCGCGGCCGCGGCGCCCACAGCCCAGCAGGCCGCTGCCAGCAATCTGGCCAAGACCGGCGATGCCGCGCTGTACCTGCTGCTGGGCATAGCGGCGCTGGCCGTTGCAGCGCTCGCGATAGTGCGCGCAAGCCGCAAGCTTTCCGGCGCAGCGGCGGGCGGCAACGGCGCCTACGGCAACGCAGCGAGCCAAGCCAAATTCTTCGCCGCAGCAGCGATCGCAGGCCTGGTGGCCGCACTGTGCCTCAGCCAGTTTGCCGCAGGCAGCGCCTACGCCGCCGAGGAGCTGGACGCCTTTTCCTGCAGCAGCAAGGTTGTGGTGAACGAGAAGGGCGAGGTGCTCTCCGGCAGCCTCGCCATCGCCAACGGCACCGAAACCGCTTACGCGGTGACCAGCATCCAGGCCCCCGATGGCCTGGAGGGCTGGTCTGCCGAACTGCCCGGCCAGAAGCTCGAGGCGAGCAGCGGGTACTCCGCCGAGTGGAGTGCCCAAACGCTGGACGACGACCTGCTCCAGCAGCTTGAAGACAACGGCGGCGAACTCACCCTGCCCATGCAGATAACCATTTCGCGCGAGGCGTACACCTACACCATGAGCTTCGATTCCGGCAGCGATGGCGTTGCCGTCGAGAGCCAAGCGGTGACGGAGGACGAAACCGCCACCGAGCCCACCATGGCTGATACCGCTGATTACGAGTTCGCCGGTTGGTACACCAGCGAAGATTACAAGCAGGCCTTCGACTTCAGCACGCCCATCACCTCTGATATAACGCTATATGCGAAGTGGACAAAGGGTTACTGGATGGCACCCGCCGGAGCCGACGATCCAAAAGCCAACGTAGCCAAGACCATGCTACAGGTGGATGCCGACGTTGAGGCCATCAAAAACGGCGACGAGGCCGTCATCGCCGAGTACAACAGCTACCTCAAAAACGACTCGATGCGCCTGTACACCCGTTGGAACGGCTCGATCGTAGATAAAGGCGCGGGAGAAGAACCCGATCCAGAAGCCAACAAGTACGTGGAATTCCGCATCCTGCAGGTAGGCGACCACGACAACGAGGGCTGCAATATCACCTTCCAGGCTGCACATGTGCTACCAACCGCTTATGTCATGAATAAGCTGTCGGAAGAAGAAGCCATACATGGCGTCGATGAAGCAGGCAACGAGTACACCAAATACTCAACGACCACCGGCGGATGGGCAGAAAGCGAATTGCGCGCAGAACTGCAAGAAGGTGGCAGCATCTACAGCTGCTTCGATAGCGCTTTCACGGACAAGATTCTGAGCGTAAGCAAAAAGTCCTCCAAGGGCGACGGCAGCACCGAATTAACTTCCTCCTTGAATAAATTCTGGCTGCCCTGCTTCAGCGAGCTCACGGGCGTATCGGTTCGGGGCACCATCTGCGGCGAAGGTTCGCAGTTCACGTTCTACAAAAATAAAGGGGTAAGCTACTACGGCTCGGAATATCCAAAGAAGAACTGTTTTGAGTGTTTACAGCTGGGAACGCGCACAGATTACCTGCCCGAAAACATCGACTACGCGCAAGGCTGGTGGCTGCGATCGCCCGCGCTCATAACAGGAACCTGGGGGGGCAGCTTCGCCCATATCCGATCCATGAGCGGCGCCACGGGCTATTACACACTCTCTGAATCAGCTTTGGGCGTTTCGCCGGCATTCTGCTTCTAGCCAGTTTGCCGCATAGCAGGCAATAAAACCAAGGGTGCCGCTACTGTACTTGCACGGTAGCGGCACCCTTTTTGTTTTCTGGATAGTTCACGCAATAGCTGGCTTGCAGCCCAGGCTCACAGAACGCCTTCGCCGTTGAATTCAGGGACGAAGCTTTCTTGTGCGGCATCGCCCTGCTGCCAGAAGTAGTCCTCGATGCCCAGCCAGTCGGCGAAATCGAGCACCTGCTCGTACTCCGCTTCCGAAACGCGGCCTTGCAGACCGTAGCGCTCCATGCCGCCAGCCAGGGGCGTGTACTGGCTCATAATGCTCAGGCGCACCTTGTTGTCATAGCAGCTGTGCAGCACCTGCAGCGCCTTCATGGATTCTTGAACGCGGCCCGGCAACACCAAATGGCGCACAATTACGCCGCGCTTCAACAAGCCTTCTTCGTCTTCTTCCCAAGCGGGCACCTGGCGAAGCATTTCGTCGATGGCGGCAAGTGCAACCTCTGGGTAGTTGGATGCACGGGAAAGAAGGCCGGCCTCGGTGGCGCTTACATACTTGAAATCAGCCAAATACACATCAACCACGCCATCCATCAGGTGCAACGCAGCAAGCGAATCGTAGCTGGAAGTGTTGTACACCACAGGGATATGCAGCTGGCCCGAAGCGCGCAGCCGCTGCAGCGCTTCGGCAATGCTGGGCGTATAGTGCGTGGGCGTTACCAGGTTGATGTTGGCAGCGTGCTCTTCGTTCTGCAGGCGCAGCACGGCAGCGGCAAACTGTTCGTTGGTTACATCAATACCAGAACCGGCAACCAATTCCTTGTTCTGGCAGTAAACGCACTGCAACGGGCAGTGCGAAAAGAACACGGCACCGCTCCCCTGCTCGCCCACCAAGCAAGGCTCTTCCCACCAGTGCAGCGCCGCGCGCCCCAACCGCAACGTAGCGTCAGCACCGCACACGCCGCGCTTGCCCGCCAGGCGGTTTACCTTGCAAGCGCGCGGGCACAGCATGCAGCACTTATAAGGGGAGCTCGCAAGCTCCCCTTCAACGTTGGCACTATTTACAGAAGCTGCAACCACCTTTAGTGATGGTGCTTTCCGCAGCACTCGTGCTCTTCATGCGGGTCGTGGCCGCACTCGCACTCGTGGTCTTCGTCTTCACAGCCACAGCCGCAACCTTCGCCAAAGGCATCTTCGGCGCGGTTCCAGTCCAAACCGTAGCGCTTGCTGGTTTCCTCGTCGCTGAACACCAGCTTCAGGGCAGCGGGGCTGTAGTCAATGCCGCCCACAACCGCCAAAAGTTCCATAAGGCGGTAGCATGCCTCGGCCTGTGGAAGGATGAGCTCATCGTCTTCCAAGGAAGTAAGGGCCGCAGCGCATTCGCCCATAAGGTTTTCGATTGCGAAGGGACCGTCGTACTCTTCGTCCAACAACGCCTGGGCAAAAGCCTCCTGCGCAGGGGAAATCTCGTTCATATCACCCATGAAATCCAGCACGTCTTCGGTCATAACCGAAACATCCTGGCCAATTGCATCAAGTGCCACCTGCGCCTCAACCGCACCAACCAGGGAAGCAGCGCTTTGCATGGTAAGGGCCACCTTGGCCTTCTGGCCGGCACCCGCACGGCCCATCCACATAAC
>CAZQWR010000092.1:0-6112 GCA_964597085.1 uncultured Cryptobacterium sp. | reverse complement strand
CAGGCCCGTACCATGACGCAGGCCGAAATCGACGAAGTGGTAACTGCATTTGCCGCAGCCGCCCGCCGTGCCAAGGAAGCTGGCTTCGACGGTGTTGAAATCCATTCCGCCCATGGCTATCTGCTCAGCCAGTTTTATTCGCCCATCACCAACAAGCGCACCGATGCCTACGCGGGGGCAACCATCGAAGGCCGCACTCGCCTGCATTGCCAGGTAATTGCTGCAGTGCGCAAAGCGGTGGGGGAGGGCTACCCAATAGCTTTGCGCTTGGGTGCTTGCGATTACCAAGAAGGCGGCGCTACTGCGGCCGATGCGGTAGCTGCGGCAAAGATCTTCGAAGCAGCCGGCGTTGACCTGCTGGATATTTCGGGTGGCCTGTGCGGTTATCGCGGCAACGGTTCCAAAGAAGAAGGCTATTTCGGTGTCGAAGCCCAGGCCATTTATGAGGCGGTGGGCATTCCGGTAATTCTTGCCGGTGGCGTGCGTACCCCTGAAGGTGCCGAACGTTTGCTGCAGGAAGGCAAAGCCAGCCTTATTGGTGTTGCGCGTGCTGTTCTGAAAGATTCGAACTGGGCAAAAAACGCCATCACTCAACTGGGCGGCGCCGACGTGAAAGGTACTGTGTTCTTCGATTACGATGGCACCCTGCACAACAGCATGGCAATTTATGGGCCCGCGTTCCGTGCGGCCTATGCATGGCTGGTGGAAGAAGGGCACATGCCCCCGCGCGAGTTCAGCGATGAGTGGATCAGTCATTGGCTAGGCTGGACCACTGAAAACATGTGGACCACTTTTGCGCCCGATCTGCCTGAACCCGTTTGGCGCCATGCGGCAAAAATCGTCGGCAGCGAAATGGACCGCCTTACCGTGCAGGGAACGGCGCGCCTGTTTGAAGGAGCTAAGGAAATGTTGGCCAAACTCAAGGCCGAAGGCTACCAGCTGTGCTTCCTCAGCAATTGCCGCACAGCCTATATGAACGTGCATACGCAGAAGTTCGGGCTCGATGAGTACTTCGATGCCTTCTATTGGGCCGAAGGCTACAACGATATTCCCAAGTGGCAGATCTACCAGCAAGTAGCCAATCGCCATGCCTGCCCGCAGGTTATGGTGGGCGACCGCTTCCACGACTTGGAAGTGGCCACCAAGGCGGGCATCCCTTCAATCGGCTGCGCCTACGGCTTCAACTTGGAAGGCGAGTTGGAAGCCGTCACGGTAACGGTGGCCAACGTCGCCGAAATTCCCGCTGCCGTAGAAAAGGTGCTGACCAAAGCCTAGCCCTGCGCGTTCGCTGAGCCCTTCTCGACAGCTCGCAGTGCGCCTTCTGGTATGAGCCTGCCCTGTCTGTCGGGGCAACTGCCCATGCCTGAGCTTTCTATTGCGAGCCGCCAGTAGCCGCTCGCCGCAAGCGCGATCAGCCTTGTTTCTGCTCGCTCCTGCTTGCGCTGTATCGCATCTAGAACTTTCAACCAACAAAAAAGCCCAGATCAAACGATCTGGGCTTTTGCGTCTTTGATTAAGGTGAAGCTTGCTTCAGCTAAAGCTTATGCCAGCAGTTTTTCTACCGTTGCCAGCTTTACGCAGCAAACGAATACCTTCATGGCGCTTTCCAGCTCGCTCAGCGGCGGCAGGGTAGGGGCAATGCGGATGTTCGAATCGGCGGGGTCGTTCTTGTAGGGGTAGGTTGCGCCTGCACCCGTCATGGTTACGCCCGCTTCCTTTGCCAGCGAAACAATGCGCTTCGCGGTGCCCTCGGGGCCGTTGAAGGAAACGAAGTAGCCGCCGCGCGGGTTGCTCCAGGTGCAGCTGCCAGTTTCGGCAAGGCCCTCTTCCAGCATCTTCAGAACCAGCTCGAACTTCGGGCGGATGATAGCGGCATGCTTTGCCATGTGCTCGGCAATGCCTGCGCCGTCCTTCAGGAAGCGAACGTGACGAAGCTGGTTGAGCTTGTCATGGCCGATGGTCTGAACACCCATGCGCTTCTTGATCTCGGCAATGTTCTCTGCGCTTGCGGCCATTGCGGCAACGCCTGCGCCAGGGAAGGTAACCTTGGAAGTGGAAGCGAACTTGAAGTAGCGGTTGGGGTTGCCGGCTTCGTTGCAGGCAGCGGCGATGTCCAGCAGCTGATCTTGCTCAGCGGCATCGTCGTACAGGTGATGCACGGTGTAGGCGTTGTCCCAGAAAATGCGGAAGTCCTCAGCGGCGCACTTCATGGAAGCCAAACGGCGAACAACCTCGTCAGAATAGGTAACACCGCCGGGGTTGGAGTACTTGGGAACGCACCAAATGCCCTTGAATGCAGAATCGTTGGCAACCAGTTCCTCAACGGCGTCCATATCGGGGCCTTCGTCGGTCATGGGAACGGTAACCATCTCAATGCCGAATGCCTCGGTTACGCCGAAGTGGCGGTCATAGCCCGGAACGGGGCAAACGAACTTTACCTTTTCCAGCTGGCTCCAAGGTGTAGAGCCCAGGGTGCCGAATACCCAGCAGCGCATAACGGTGTCGTACATGATGTTCAGGCTGGAGTTGCCGAACACGATGGTGTTCTCTGCGGAATCATCCAGCATGGAAGCCATGAGCTCCTTCGCCTCGGGCAGGCCGTCAACCACGCCGTAGTTGCGGATGTCGGTGCCGTCGGCAGCCTTGGCTGCGTCGGTGGAAGGCAGGATGTCGAGCATGGGCATGCTCAGGTCAAGCTGGTCGGTGCCAGGCTTGCCGCGGGCCATGTTCAGGGAAAGCCCCTGGGCCTTGTAGGTTTCGTACTCTTCGGTAAGTGCGGTCTTGAGCGTATTCAGCTCTTCGGTTCCCATTTCCGCGTAAGTGGGCATCATGCTTCCTTCCGTCAGCCTTGTTGGCACGCCGCAGCGCACCCTGTTTATGAACGAACTTAGTATAGGCATTGAAGGTTTCAGTCGCAAAAATACCCGTAATCCCGCTCGGTGAAGGGCGTCCTGCCGCCGCTTCATCTCGGGCTCATGTCGTGTCTCATTCAGCAATGCTTATTCGTCGCATCCGTATCCATCGGCCTTGCTCGCGCTCGCCAATTAACGCCGCGGAATCGTGGATGGCGTATAATCCACCACTATCGCTAGCTAAAGCACACGTTACCGCTACGGCTTCGCCCGAAGACCCGCCTACCACTCGGTCCTTCGGCATCCCCACGAGCGGCTGGCAACCTATATATAAAGAAAGAGGCGGCATGGTATCTCACGATTTCTGGGTATTGTTCGCAATGCTCCTGTACTTCATCGTGGTCGTGGTAATCGGCTTTGTTTATGCAAAGAAGTCGAACCAGTCTACCGAAAACTACTTCTTGGGCGGTCGTCGTCTGGGTCCATGGCTCACCGCGCTTTCGGCCGAAGCTTCCGACATGTCGGGCTGGCTGCTTATGGGCCTGCCGGGCGTTGCCTACTTTACCGGCGCCTCCGATGCCATGTGGACGGCCATCGGCGTTGCCATCGGTACATATTTGAACTGGCTGTTCGTGGCTAAGCGCCTGCGCAAGTATTCCGAGGTTGCCAACAACTCCATCACTTTGCCCGATTTCTTCTCAAATCGTTTCCATGACAAGAAGAGCATCCTCATGACCATTTCGGCATTGGTTATCCTTCTGTTCTTCTCTATATATGTAGGAAGCTGTTTCGTAACGTGCGGCAAGCTGTTCGCAACGCTCTTCGGGCTCGACTACGCAACCATGATGATCTTGGGTGCCATGATCGTGTTTCTGTATACCTTCGTGGGCGGTTATCTTTCCGTTTGCACTACCGACCTTATCCAGGGCACCCTTATGATCGCCGCTTTGGTAATCGTTTTCTTCGGCTCCATTGCTAGCGCCGGCGGCATCGATAATACGGTGGCCTTCCTGCAAAGCATTCCGGGCTTCCTTTCTGGAACCGAAATAGCTACGCCTATAACCGATGCCAGCGGAAAACAGGTTGTCGAAAATGGTTTACCGCTGTTCGGCGAGGCAAGTCAGTACGGCATCGTTACCATCGTCAGCGGACTTGCCTGGGGCTTGGGCTATTTCGGCATGCCGCAGGTTCTTATTCGCTTTATGAGCGCATCGCATTCCAGCGAATTGAGCAAATCGCGTCGCGTAGCAACGGTTTGGTGCGTCGTGTCGCTATTTAGCGCGGTGAGCATCGGTCTTATCGGCCGTGCGGTTATTCCCACCGAATTCCTTACGCAAGCTAGTGCCGAAAACATCTTTATCGTGCTTTCCAACATGATTCTGCCTTCGTTCATGTGCGGCCTGGTTGTTTCGGGCATATTCGCAGCTTCCATGTCCTCGTCTTCTTCCTATCTGCTTATTGCCGGCTCGGCTGTAGCGGAAAACATTTACCGCGGGTTGCTCAAGAAAGATGCCACCGATTCGCAGGTAATGATAGTTGCACGCCTTACTCTGGTTGCTGTTCTTATGTTTGGCATTGTTATTGCGCTTGATGAGAACTCGTCTATCTTGCAGGTGGTTTCCTATGCGTGGGCAGGTTTCGGTGCATCATTCGGCCCGCTTATGCTCATGAGTCTGTATTGGCGCCGCACTAATCTGCAGGGTGCATTGGCGGGTATGATCACGGGTGCTGTCGTTGTGCTGACGTGGCACACCTTCGTAAAGCCTTTGGGCGGCGTGTTTGGTGTTTATGAGCTGCTCCCCGCATTCATTCTGAGCTTGCTGGCGATTGTTGTAGTGTCCCTTGCCACAAAGGAACCAGCTCCTGAGGTTGTGGAAGAATTTGATACCTATATGGAAGCTGAGTGTTAGCCGTTAAAAATTACCGCGAAATATTTTTCAGAAAAAGTTTTAATAGAAAGGTCGGAGCACAAGAGCTTCGGCCTTTCTTCATATAATGAAAGCCAAGCAAAAAAGAATAATCTACCTGCGGTTTCTTATGGAAATTGAAAGAAAAGGGGAGGGCTTGGGGTATGGATATGCCCGGGGGCGTGTAAGGGTTTGACACGGTGCCTATCTTTGCGTATTATTCCTTTGCTCGCTTGAACGGGATTCCCGCTCAAAAAGAGCAGCAGCTTGAAAATTGCACATGATACCAAGCGAATTCGGGAGTGTTCCAGAGCGGTCAAATGGGACGGACTGTAAATCCGTTGGCTACGCCTTCCAAGGTTCGAATCCTTGCACTCCCACCACTCGCCCACATAGCTCAGCAGGTAGAGCACTTCGTTGGTAACGAAGAGGTCAGCAGTTCGAGTCTGCTTGTGGGCACCATTTTTTTTGGCGGTGTAGCTCAGTTGGTTAGAGCACACGGTTCATACCCGTGGCGTCACTGGTTCGAATCCAGTCACCGCTACCAAATTTTCCGCTTACGCACGGTAAGCTTTTACTTTTATCAGTAACGAGCTCGCAAAATGCGAGCTCGTACAATTCCCACCCTTAAGGAGGAATAATGTCTAAGGAAAAGTTCGAGCGTACTAAGCCCCATGTTAACATCGGCACCATCGGCCACGTTGACCACGGCAAGACCACGCTGACTGCTGCAATCTCCAAGACCCTGTCCAGCAACGACGGTTCCCACGGTACCGCTTCTGCTGACTTCACCGCTTTCGAGGACATCGATAAGGCCCCCGAAGAGCGCGAGCGCGGCATTACCATTTCTATTGCTCACATCGAGTACGAAACCGACGCACGTCACTACGCACACGTTGACTGCCCCGGCCATGCTGACTACGTTAAGAACATGATCACCGGTGCTGCTCAGATGGACGGCGCTATCCTGGTTATCGCTGCTACCGACGGCCCTATGGCTCAGACCCGCGAGCACATCCTGCTTGCTCGTCAGGTAGGCGTACCCTACATCGTTGTATTCCTGAACAAGTGCGACATGGTTGACGACGAAGAGCTCCTCGAGCTCGTTGAGATGGAAGTTCGCGAGCTGCTCTCCAGCTACGACTTCCCGGGTGACGACACCCCCATCATTCGCGGTTCTGCTCTTAAGGCCCTCGAGGGCGAAGCAGAGTGGCAGGACAAGATCTGGGAGCTCATGGACGCTGTTGACTCCTACATCCCCACTCCTGAGCGCGACGTTGACAAGCCGTTCCTGATGGCTGTTGAAAACACCATGACCATCACCGGCCGCGGCACCGTTGCTACCGGTCGTGT
>CAZQWR010000091.1:0-6244 GCA_964597085.1 uncultured Cryptobacterium sp. | reverse complement strand
GAAATATCGCAAATATCCGAAATATCTAAATTATCGGAATTATCTGAAATATCTGGAGTGGGCTGTGGCTGCTTTCGGCAGCCTCGCTTCGTGCCCCCTTAGGCCCAGCTTCCGCCTTCTGCCTTTACCTATTTAACCCTTGGGTTGGAATAGCTGGTTAAACGGCTATTATTTAAGGGTTGTTTTTGGCGTACAGAAAGGCGGGCATATGGCCAGCCAAGGTGATATCGAGGCAAGCAAATCTATCGACGGCAAGGGGCGCGAAGGCTTTTCCAGCCGTTTGGGCTTCTTGCTCATCAGCGCTGGCTGCGCAATCGGTCTGGGCAATATCTGGCGCTTCCCTTACATCACGGGCCAGTATGGCGGCGCAGCGTTTGTTCTGCTCATCATCTTGTTTCTGGTTTTGCTGGGCTTGCCGGTGCTGGTAATGGAGTTTGCGGTTGGCCGTGCTAGCTACCGCTCCACTGCCCGCAGCTTCAATGCGCTTGAGCCCAAGGGCACCAAGTGGCATTGGTTCAAGTGGTTCAGCATCGTGGGCAATTACGTGCTCATGATGTTCTACACCAGCGTTTGCGGCTGGATGGTTGCCTACCTGTTCAAAATGGGCGCCGGCACCTTCCAAGACACCTCGGTGGACATTTCTGCCGTGTTCAGCAACATGATTGGCGACCCCATTGAAATGACGGGTTGGATGTTGCTGGTAACCGTGCTGGGCTTTGCCATCTGCGCCATGGGCGTGCAGAAGGGCGTTGAGCGCATCACCAAGTTCATGATGGCGGCGCTGTTCGTGCTCATGGCCGTACTGTGCGTGCGCTCCTGCACTTTGGACGGCGCGGGCGAAGGCCTGGCATTCTACCTGCTGCCCAACTTCGACAACCTGTTCAACAACGCAAACGCCAGCTTTGCCGAAATCGCTTACGCAGCCATGAGCCAGGCGTTCTTCATGCTTTCCATCGGCATTGGCTCCATGTCTATCTTTGGCAGCTACATGGCGCGCGACCAGAAGCTCACCGGCGAAGCGGTGCAGATTGCCGGTATGGACACGCTGGTTGCCATTATGGCAGGCCTTATCATCTTCCCGGCTTGCTTCGCTTACGGCGTAAGCCCCGATTCGGGCCCCAACCTGGTATTCCTTACCTTGCCTGCTGTGTTCCAGCAAATGCCGTTCGGCCAAATTTGGGGCACCATCTTCTTCCTGTGTCTGGCATTCGCCGCGCTTTCCACGGTTATCGCCGTGTTCGAGAACATCCTGCGCTTTTCCATGGACCAGTGGAACATCACGCGCAAGCGCGCCATTGCCATCAACGGCCCGCTGCTGGCGCTGTTCAGCATGCCCTGCGTGCTGGGCTTCAGCGTTTGGTCGGGCGTAACCATTCCCGGCATTGGCGACATTCAGTCCATCGAAGACTTCCTGGTTTCCAACAACTTCCTGGTGCTGGGCGGCCTGGTGTTCGTTCTGTTCTGTACTTTGAAGAAGGGCTGGGGCTGGAAGAACTTCCTGGCTGAAGCGGATGAAGGCAAGGGCATGAAGTTCCCCAAGATCCTCTACGCTTGGTCGCGCTATGGCGTGCCCGTGCTTATCGTGGCTATCTTCGTAGCCGGCTGGATTCCCAAGATTACGTATTGGTTGGGGATGTAGCGTTGGTTCCCGTTGATTGTGGGCAATCAACGGGAACGGCCGACGCTGCGGCCAACGCTGACTCACTGCGCCAACCTGGGGCTTTCCACTATTGCGGCGGAGGCCCATTGGTTCGCTGACTTAGGGTTTCCTTTGTTGGGAGCCCTACCTGTTTCCCCACCCCCCAACTTAAGGAGCTGCTGTGGCAGACAAAGAGATTGTTGACGAAGGGCGCGAAAAGTTTTCGAGCCGCTTAGGGTTCATCCTCATCAGCGCGGGCTGCGCTATTGGCCTGGGCAACATCTGGCGCTTTCCTTACATCACGGGCCAGTATGGCGGCGCGGCGTTTGTGCTGCTCATCATCTTCTTTTTGGTGGTTTTGGGAATTCCTATCCTAACCATGGAATTCTCTATGGGCCGCGCCAGTTATCGTTCCATGGCGCGTAGCTTCGATGCGCTGGAGCCGCGCGGCTCCAAGTGGCATCGTTTCAAGTGGCTTGGCCTGGTGGGCTGCTATTTGCTCATGATGTTCTATACCGTGGTGTGCGGTTGGACCATCGCCTACTTCGTGAAGGCCGCCATGGGCACGTTCGATGGTACCGAAAACGTTTCGGCCGTGTTCGGCTCTATGATCGGCAACCCGGTTGAGCTTACGGGCTGGATGGTTTTGGTGGCCATCATCGGCTTCGGCATCTGCGCGCTTGGCGTGCAGAAGGGCGTGGAGCGCATCACCAAGGTTATGATGGCGGCGCTGTTCGTTATCATGGCCGTTCTGTGCGTGCATTCGCTTACATTGGAAGGTGGCCAGGAAGGCTTGGCATTCTACCTGCTGCCCGACTTCGGCAACTTGTTCAACAATGAAAACGCCAGCTTCGCGCAGATAGTGTATGCGGCCATGAGCCAAGCCATGTTCATGCTTTCCATCGGCGTGGGCTCAATGTCTATCTTTGGCAGTTACCTTACGCGCGACCGCAAGCTTACCGGTGAAGCGGTGAACATTGCCCTGCTGGATGCGCTGGTTGCCATTATGGCCGGCCTCATTATTTTTCCAGCTTGCTTCGCCTATGGCATCAACCCCAATTCGGGTCCCAGTTTGGTGTTCCTTACTTTGCCTGCTGTGTTTGAGCAGATGCCTTTGGGCCAGTTGTGGGGCGCGTTGTTCTTCCTGTTCGTTGCTGCGGCGGCGCTTTCCTCGGTAATTGCCGTGTTCGAAGCCATTTTGCGCTTCACCATGGACCAGTGGAACATCAACCGCAAGCGAGCCATTGCCATTAATGCGCCGCTGCTGGTGCTGCTTTCGCTGCCATGCGTGTTCGGTTACAACCTGTGGGCCGATTTTATGGTGCCGGGTATTGGCGATGTGCAGTCGTTGGAAGACTTCATCCTTTCCAACAACATTTTGCCCATTGGCTGCTTCATTTTCGTACTGTTTTGCACCACGAAGCGCGGCTGGGGCTGGGATAATTTCATTGCCGAGGTTGACAAGGGCAAGGGCGCGAAGTTCCCGCAGTGGGCGCGCTTATGGGTTAAGTACGGCGTGCCCGTGCTCATTGCCATCGTGTTCGTGGTTGGCTGGGCGCCAACTATTCAAACCTGGCTTGGGATAGGGTAGCGGCGCAAGGTTGAACCTTGCTGTGGCTTACTTGCCGGCTCCTGAAATGCAACCATAAAGAAGAAGCCCCTCTGCAGAATTTTCTGCAGAGGGGTTTCTAATGCTGAGCGCTTGGCAAAGTTAGCGAGCGCGAGCCTGGCGAGTACAGACGCCGTGTGGGCGGGCGCCAGGCCTGTTCTGCGCGTCAAGCTCGTTCGGAGCGGCAGCTGTACCGCTAGGCTCGCGCGCAGCGGCGGCCCGTTACGCCGTTTGCAAAAACGGCGTAACCAAATTACTTAACTACCAGCACTGGAATGTCGGACGAGCGCAAAACGCCGTAGCTTACGCTGCCGATTGCGCCGCGGATGGCGCCCAGGCCGCGCGAACCCATAACAATAAGATCGCAGCTGTAGTGCTTGGCTGCGTCGATAATGGTTTCGATGGTGTAGATGCCGAAGATAACTTCCGCCGTAAGCGTGCCCGGGAAATCGGTAACCACTTCGGCGATTTCCTTCTGCAGCGCTTCGTCGTCTTCCTCGTTGCGCTTTTCCACTACCGTGGCAAAGTCGGTTTTGGAAACAGTGGAAACGCCCATGCCAAAACCGGTTTGGTTGATGCTGGAATAAACCAGGTCTTGCGGCGGCGCCGCAACCTCAACTACATGGATAACAGCTTCCGGGCTGTTGCCGGCCATGCCGATTGCTTCCTTGAGCGCATTCTTTGCATGCTCGGAATTGTCGTACGGCACGAGGATGTTTTTGAACCCCATGTTAATCGCCCCCTCAGGCTCCTTATAACTGCAGTTAATTATACGCTTTCCGCTTGCAAGCGTGAACGTGTTCAATCGAAATGCCGCACATGAAACGCGGTTGTAGCATTTGCGAGGCTGCGTCCCAGCTGTGCGGGGCTGGTTGGTTGAACAGGGCTGGGGATGGGTGCGGAGTGGGCGGATTGGCTGGCTAAAACGCTGCGGCTTTGCCCAGGGGGGCAAGGCGGTTTTTCGTTCTATGCGGCCTTCATATAAAAGCTTCTTTAACTAGTCTCTTTTACCAAAAGAGAACCTTTCCCCGTGTTACATTAATTTGGATTGTGTTTGAACCTGTTCGGAAAGATCGGTCTTATGGAAAAACGTACCGCCCATACTTCTGCCATTTTCGCTCTTTTTGCCTGCGGCATCGCGCTGCTTACAACGCTTTTCGCCCTGTGTGCTCCTGCCAGCGCCTTCGCCGAAGATCGTGCGGTCATGGCGTATTCGCTGGACGATAACGGCGGTCGAGTTTTCTACTACACCACCGACGATGCTCTCAACGCCGGCTACGACGGAAAAGAAATCTATCTTGCCGTTGACTGGATGTTCACGGGTACGATGAAAGTGGCCGAGGGCAAATCGATCACCATCAATCTGAATGGCTGCAAAATCACGAGCCAAGGCAAGGGTACCGTCATCGAAATGGGCAAGAAGTCCTCCCTTACCTTGACGGGTCACTACGATGACGGGGAAAAGATAAGCCGTGATTTTTCCTGCACGGTCTATGACCCCGCTACAGGCGAGAATGTTGAAACAACGGTGGAGGCCGGTGGCCTGATTACTGGAGGCAAGGATGGCTCAAGCGAATCGGGCAGTGTTGGCGGCATCCACATGAAGGACGACACCACGCTCACCTTGGATAATGTGTCCATAGTTGGCAACGTTGGCAACACGGTGGGCGGCATATACGTTGGTGCGAATTGCAATATCTATATGAAGAACGGCGCTAGCGTCCAGCACAACATGGGCAACGCCGGTGGCATCCATGTTCAGAGCCACGACTGCAATCTGCACATGGATGGTTCGTCTATTAATGATAATTACGGTGTAGAAAAAGGCGGCGGCCTTTACTCGAACGCCGATGCTACAAGAATCTATATGACAAATGGGTCTGCCTTCTCGGATAACAAAGCTAAAAAAGATGGCGGAGGCGTATTCTTCAACTATTCGTACTTCTGCCTCGTGTCGGACGATAACACTGGCAAGGTCACTGGGAATAGCGCCACTTACGACCAGAGCTCTGGTGGTGGAGTGTACATTGAAAGCTCTTCGTGGGAACGCAACGAGGGCTCGATCCGGGGCATTGAAATCAGCGGAAACAAGTCCGTCAAAGGCGCGGCAGGCCTATATGTGGGCCAAGAATACGTGCATATCCTCAATTGCACCATAAAAAATAATGCGTCCGAGGACGGCGAAGCCGGCGGCGTGTACATCAACAACGACAACAACATCATCGAGAGTTGCACGATTACAGGCAATTCCACTGGCAGCTCCGAGGGCGGTGGTGTGCTTGTTTCGTATGTGAACGACCTTGAGCTGCGCGGTACATGCACCATCACCGGCAATGTGCGCTCCGGCAACTCCGCCAGCGATGTTTATCTGCAGCGTTACGCGGGCACCAGTGCTTATATCACCGGCGGCGTAGAAGACGGCTCGAGCGTGGGCATTCGCACCAGCCAAAGCGGCACCGCCCAACTGGCCAAGAAAATCACCACGTACACCTTGGGCACCTACTTCATGAACATGGACGACTACTACATCACCCATGGCTCCGATAACGGCGGCGACCTCTGGCAGCGCACGGGCCTTTCAGGCTTTCTGCTCAAGGTGAACGGCAAGGGCAGCGAAACGCGCTACAAGTTCCAAACCCAGATGAGTGTGAACGGCGCATCTACCAACGCCGACGAGGCCTTTTGGTACTGGTACTACGACAAGGAGGGGAACGGAACGACGGGCTTGAGCCCGTTCGAGGACTACGTAACCGATATCAGCAGCCCTGCGGTCACCTTCAAGATGCCGCAGAACGACGTCAACCTCGTGGCGATGTATGCGAGCAAGATCAAAAGCGCGGCGCTCACCGTGGATTCCCCCGTGGCAGGTAACGCGCTGCCTACTTCTGGCAGGTTTCAGTGCATAAACTCCGGACGGGGCTTCTCCGGCGCGTTCGAGGCTCCGGTCACCTGGTACGAGGTCGATGAGAAGGGCAACAAGACCGTTGCCACGGGCA
>CAZQWR010000090.1:0-6259 GCA_964597085.1 uncultured Cryptobacterium sp. | reverse complement strand
CTTTGGGGACTCCCGCCCCGCTGAGCCCATCCGAGCTACGCTACTGAAACTGTTGGGTTCCGCGGATTTGCCGGCGCCCGGCTTGGTTGGAGGAAATAAAAAGGCCCCGACTTTGTCAGGGCCTTTCTGAATGCGGGGAGTTATTCGCCCCAGACTTCTTCGGATACTTGCTTGATCAGGGCTATCTTCTTCCATTGGTCTTCGGGCTCGATGATGTTGCCTTCTTCGGTGGAGGAGAAGCCGCATTGGGGGCTTAGACAGAGGTTCTTCAGGGGCACGTACTTGGCGGCCTCTTCAATGCGGTGCTTAAGGCTTGCTGGGTCTTCGAGCTGGCCTTTCTTGGAGGTTACCAGGCCAAGTACTACCTTTTGGTCGGCAATATGGGCCAGGGGGCCGAAGTCGCCGGCGCGCTCGGAGTCGTATTCCAGGAAGAAGCCGTCAACCTTCAGGTTGGGGAACAGGATGGGGGCTACCGGATCATAGCCGCCGGAGCTGAACCAGGTGGAGCGGAAATTGCCGCGGCAGATGTGAATGGTAACCGTAAGGTCTTCGGGCTTGTCGCGCAGCGACTCGTTGATGAGGTTCACGTAGTCGCGCTCAAGTTTGTCCAAATCGAAGCCGCGGGCCTCATAGGCGGCGCGCTTCTGGGCGTCGCAAAGCTCGCCCCAGGAAGTATCGTCGAACTGCAGGTAGCGGCAGCCTGCATCGTAGAAGGCCTTTACGGCATCGCGATACGCGGCGGCAATGTCGGCGAACAGCAGCTCTTCGTTGTCTTTGTAGCGCTCGATGGGGGTGTAGTGCTCTTCGCGCACGCAGCAAATGAGGTGCAGCATGGTGGGCGAGGGGATGGTCTGCTTTACCAGCGTGCCCCCGGCTGCTTCCTGGGTGAACTTGAAGTGGTCAAGGAAGGGATGCTCGCCGAAGCCTACTTTGTCGGTGATAACAACCGTCTTCGACTTAGGCTGATGACCCTGGAAATGAACCGACCAGCTGTCGGCGCCCACTTCTTCGGTGCCGGTGAGCTCGGTAAGGAAGTCGAGGTGCCACATGGAGCGGCGGAACTCGCCATCCGTTACAGCCTTCAGGCCCGATGCCTTTTCCTGGGCTACCAGTTCTTTGATGGCGGAATCTTCGGCGGCCTTCAGCTCTTCGGCGGAAATGGCTCCGTCGGCGAATTTCTGGCGGGCTTCCTTAAGCGCGGCGGGGCGCAGGAAGCTGCCTACGATGTCGTAATGGAAGGGGGCGGTTTCGTTTGCCATGATGGCTCTCCTTAGGGCGGTTTGCGGAACTTGGTTGGCAGCTCTTCGGCTGCTGTGCTTTGCGGGTTCGATTATAGGAAGGCAAAGGCGCGCGTGGTTATAGGGCTTCTTTCGTGCTGGTTATAACACGCGCGTCTTCCCTTGTTCACCTGCGGTTACGCAAGCTTTTCGAATGCCTGGGAAAGGTCCCAGATAATGTCTTCGGCGTCTTCGGTGCCAATGGAAAGGCGAATGGTGGATTGCGTGATGCCCTGGTCGGCCAGCTCTTCATCGGTGAGCTGCGAGTGCGTGGTGGTTGCCGGGTGAATTGCCAGGCTCTTCACGTCGGCCACGTTTGCCAGCAGCGAGAAAATTTGCAGGTTGTCGATGAACTTCCAGGCCGCTTCCTTGCCGCCCTTGATCTCGAACGTGAAGATGCTGGCGCCGCCGTTGGGGAAGTACTTTTCGTACAGCTCATGGTCGGGGTGCTCGGGCAGGCTGGGGTGGTTCACCTTTTCAACGTAGGGGCTAGACTGCAGGAACTCCACTACCTTCTTGGTGTTTTCGGCATGGCGGTCCAAACGCAGCGAAAGCGTTTCGGTGCCCTGCAACAGAATCCATGCGTTGAAGGGCGAAATGCAGGCGCCCTGGTCGCGCAGCAGAATGGCGCGCACGTAGGTGGCAAAGGCTGCCGGGCCTGCGGCTTCGGCAAACGAAATGCCGTGGTACGAGGGGTTGGGTTCGGCAATCTGGGCGTACTTGCCGGAAGCCTTCCAGTCGAAGTTGCCGCCATCTACGATGATGCCGCCCAGCGTGGTGCCGTGGCCGCCGATGAACTTGGTGGCGGAGTGCACCACGATGTTGGCGCCGTGCTCAAGCGGGCGGAACAGGTACGGCGTGCCGAAGGTGTTGTCCACCACAACGGGCAGGCCGTGTTTGCGGGCAATCTCGGCGATGGCATCGATGTTGGGGATGTCGGAATTGGGGTTGCCCAGCGTCTCCAAGTACACCACGGTGGTGTTTTCCTGAATTGCGCCTTCCACTTCGGTCAGATTATGGGCATCTACGAAGGTGGTCTCAACGCCGAACTGCGAAAGCGTGTGGGCCAGCAGATTGTAGCTGCCGCCGTAGATGGTTTTCTGCGCAACCACATGGTCGCCCGCCTGGGCCAAGGCCTGCAGCGTGTAGGTGATGGCGGCGGCGCCCGATGCAACGGCCAAGCCTGCCACGCCGCCTTCCAGCGCGGCAATGCGGTCTTCGAACACGCCTTGGGTGGAATTGGTAAGGCGGCCGTAGATGTTGCCGGCATCGGCCAGGCCGAAGCGATCGGCGGCGTGCTGGGAGTTGCGGAACACGTATGAAGTGGTTTGGTAGATGGGCACGGCGCGCGCATCGCTTGCGGGGTCGGCCTCTTCTTGGCCAACATGCAGCTGCAGGGTGTCGAACTTGAAGGTGTGCTCGGGGTTGTTGGTGAACTGGCTCATGGCGAGTTCCTTTCTATGGGTAAGGGGAGTTGTTCGTTTGCTAGCAAAACGCAGTAAAACGCCCAGCACACCCATAGGTCAATAGGAATTGCCTGAAAACCGCAGTTCAGGGGCATGGTTATATCGAATAGCCCGATATTAGGAAAAACCTATAGCGCCCTTTTACCTGCTGATATTTCGTTCCGTTTGGTTGTTTTGCGTCAACGCAGCCCGCCTAGTCCAGGGCACTCAGAGTGTGCCTGTCCGTGCCTCTGCACGTTGGGTTCGCGTTCGTAAAAGGCTTTGAGCAACCCTTTCCACCTTGCTTTTGCCAAGCAAAAAGCCCCGGGCTTGATGCCCAGGGCCGATTGGTTTGCGGCGTGCTTTGCCGCTATCCTGCCGTTTTTGCCGCCGGCGCCTTTATTGCTCTTCGGTGGGAGCGGGCAGGAATTGGCGCGCGTTGTAGGCAGAAATGCCCACGGTGCAATCATTGTGCAGCAGGGAAGAAACCCGCGGCGTGATAATGCCGCCAATGCCCAGCCCCAGCAGCAGCGTGTTGAAGCTGATGGTGAAGCTGTAACCCTGCTTCATACGCTTTTCCAGCACGCGCGAAAGCTGGCGCAGCTCCACAAGTGAATGCAGGTTGTCGGATACCAGCGAGATGTCGGCAGCCTCGCGCGCAACGGCGCTGCCGTTGCTCATGGCAATGCTTACATGTGCGGCTGCAAGCGCGGGCGAATCGTTCACGCCGTCGCCAACCATAACCACGCGATAGCCTTCTTCCTGAAGTTCTTTCACAATGGCGTGCTTGTCTTCGGGCAAAAGCTCGGCGCGGAATTCCGTGATGCCGGTTTCTTCGGCAATGCGCTTTGCGGCGCGCTCGTTGTCGCCGGTGAGCATGATGATGCGCTTGAAGCCTTCGGCGCGCAGCTCATCTATTACTTCTGAAACGTTTTCCTTCAGCGGATCTTCTATGTACAGAACACCCCAAAGCTCGCCATCTACTGCAAGGAACAGCGGGGAGGTGCCGCAGGCCTTTTCGTGGATGCCTTCCAGCTCTTCGGTGCTGATGGGCACCTGCTCGTCTTCCAGCACAAAGTGCTCGGAGCCAATGACGCAGCGCTTGCCGTCGATGCTGGAGGCAATGCCGTGGGCAACCACGTATTCAACTTCGGCGTGGCGTTCGCGGTGCTCGAGCTTCTGCTGCAGCGCCTCGTTCACAACGGCACGCGCCACCGGGTGCGGGAAATGCTCCTCCAGGCAGGCGGCCAGGCGCAGCACCTCTTCGGTGGAGGTTTCGTTGTAGGCAACCACTTCGCGCACCGAAGGCGCGGCCTGGGTGAGCGTGCCCGTTTTGTCGAACACGATAACGTCGGCTTCGGCCATGCTGCTGAAGTAGCGCGAGCCCTTAACGGTGAAGCCGCGCTTGGCGCTTTCGCTCTGCGCCGCCATAACGGCGATGCTGCCCGAAAGGCGCAGCGCGCAGGAGTAATCCACCATCAGCGCAGCCGCGGTTTTGGTGAGATTGCGCGTGGTAAGCGCCACAATGCCCGCCAGCAGGAAGTTCCACGGCACCAGCTTGTCGGCCATTGCTTCGATGTGCTTTTGGCCAGAGCTCTTCAGCGCTTCGGATTGCTCAACCATGGAAACGATGGAACGCAGCTTGCTTTCTTCGGGGTTGCCCGCAACGCGGATGAACACCTCGCCTTCTTCCACGGAAGTGCCGGCGTATACGGTGTCGCCCGCTTTGCGCACGATGGCCAGCGGCTCGCCGGTGAGCGAGCTTTGGTTCACGCCTGCTTCGCCGCTTATGACCTCGCCATCTACGGGTATTTGGTTGCCCAGACGCACCACGATGGTGTCGCCCTTGGCAAGCTGGGAAACCTCAACCTCGCGCTCAACGTCGCCTTCAGCCAATGTGGCCGTGCTGGGAATGTCCAACAGCGAGCGAACCAGGTTGCTTTCGCTGCGGCGCTGCGTGTAGTCTTCCAGGACCTCGCCGATCTTCAGCAGGAAGATGGTGCTGCCGGCGGTTGCGGGGTTGCCCTGGATGAAGCCCATGGCAATGGCGGCTCCATCGAGCACCGGCACGTCCAAGCGGCCGTGGCGAAGCGAGCTCAGCGCTGCGCGCCAGAACGGGATTGCGCTGATGAGCGTCCAGGCCCAGCGCAGTGGCAGCGGCAGGAAACAGCGGCGCATTGCGCGGAAGACGATCATGTTGGCAATGGCCGTGAACAAGTGGCGCGGGCGCGGGGCCAGGGCCAGCGAGTTTTCAGGCTGCCAAGCGGCAACTTCTTCGTAGGTGAGCTCTTCGAGCTTGGTTACCACGGCGGCGCGTGCAGTGGCAAGGCCCGCACGGCTTTCTGCCTCGAAAGAAACAGCAAGTGCGCCGGCCTTGGGGTAGGCGACGCACTTGGTTACGCAAGGAAGCGCAAGGAATGTTTCTTCGAGTGCGATCGCGTCATGCTCGGGCACCTTGCCCAACAGGTTGAACCGGATGCGCCCGGGAACCTCATGTTTGATCGCGTAACGCATGGTTCTACTTGCCCTCTGCGTCCTGTGCGGCGGGAAGCTCTTCGGCCTTTTCCCCTGCCTTTGCTTCCTTTTCCTTCTTGTTGTAGCCGGCTTCAGCCATGATGTCGTCGAATTCAGCCTTGGCTTCGTCAACCAGGGTTTCGGCGCTTTCCTTGGCCTTCAGGCCCTGCGCGATGGTGTAAACGGCAGCCTTGTGAGCAGGCTCGCTCTTCAGAGCCTTAACGCCAAGGGTGCCCAGCAGAAAGCCTGCGCCAACCAAAATTCCGTGATTCATAACGTCCTCCTTAAGACGGGTTGCTTTCGATGCCTTTACTTAAGCACCCGGAGGTTTTGTTGGGTAGGCGAAGCCGCGGCTAACTCGCATTATCTACACGCGTTTGCCCAGGTTAACTGCACTTTTTCATATGAGCAAACAAACATAACCCCTGGCGGCGCCACTGAGCGGGCGAAACTCCGTGCGCTTGTGTAAACGCCTGTGTGGAGCCACTTCGGCGTGAAATCCCAACCTGGACGCCACCTGCGCCACTGTAAGGCGCCGCCTGTACCGCTGTAAATTGCCCATTGGCTAAAAGCTCTTCGACCGTTTGGTTGCGGCGGCGTGCGGGTGCGCCTTGCCTCCGCCGTTTTTCTTCTTGAATACGGCGCGGCAAATGGATGCATTGTTGTTTGCTGTTGCGTGCAGTGCCTGAAAAAAAGGGGGGGGTCACCTAAATTTGTTCGGATTCGTGTGAGGGACGGGCCTTCTTCCTCTGCAAAAATTGCCTTACTGGGATTCTTTCCTTGGCGGTGAATTTACTTGATTTACCATTCGGCAAAAAGGAGCAGGAGGGGCTTCGGTGCTTCTATTTGTGTGCAGGAGATGTGGCGGGAAAGATTTAACAATTGCATGAACCGCTGGTTTTTCGACCCCAAACGGCGCTTATAAACCTTGGCTGCTTCAAAAGGGCTTCTGAAAGCCTATTTATATATAGCTTTCGTTGACCAGGGGGGGGTATGAAGCATAAGATTTTGAAGGTTAAAAGA
>CAZQWR010000089.1:0-6325 GCA_964597085.1 uncultured Cryptobacterium sp. | reverse complement strand
GTCCCTTGTGGCGTAGTTCTTATTTAAGCCGTCCAAGTTTTGGGGCGCAGTTCATGGCGGAGCGGTGTTTGAATGCAATTCGAACAACCATTCGAAGCGCAAACTAGAGCATGCCCAGGCGCTTTTCGAGGGCTTCATTTATAACGCGCAGCGCCTTTACGCGTGCATAGTACTTGTCATCGCTTTCCAGGATGGTCCACGGCGCATGGCTGGTGGAGGTTAGTCGGAACATATCTTCCACTGCGGCACGGTACTGCGGGTACTTGTCGCGGTTGCGCCAATCTTCTGCCGTGATCTTCCACTGCTTTTCGGGGTTGTTTTCGCGTGCCTCGAAGCGCTGCAGCTGGGTTTCGGGCGAAATATCCACCCAGAACTTCAGCAAAATGGCGCCCCACTGAACCATGTCTCGCTCAAACTCGTTGATTTCCTCGTAAGCGCGGGTCCACTGTTCAGTGCTGGCAAAGCCCTCGATGCGCTCTACCAAAACGCGGCCATACCAGCTGCGATCGTAAATGCCCACATGGCCGGCCTTGGGCAAGCGCGTCCAATAACGCCACAGATGCGGATGCAGAAGCTCAGGCTTGGTTGGGGCCGGGCTTGGAAAGATGGTGTAGGAACGAGCATCGAGCGCCTGGGCAACGCGCTTGATGCTGCCGCCCTTACCCGCAGCATCCCAGCCTTCGTACATGATCATCATAGGAACACGATGGATGTACATTTCCAGCTCCAGGCGACGCAGGCGCTCCTGCTCGGCCTTCAGCTGGTGCTTGTATTCTTCGCGCGTAAGGGCAAGCGAATGGTCGACGTCTTCAAGCGAAGGAACAACGTCGCTGGGAGCGAAGCGCGTCATGAGCGGGGCCAGGCTGCTGGCAGCCTCTGCCTCTTGTTCTGCCTGAATACGCATCTGCTCGTTCTGCTCCGGCGTGCGCTCGCGCTCATCGCCTAGAACCACGCCGGTGGTTGCAGCTGCGGAATTTTCCTTCGCCTTGCGCTCTGCTTCTTCCGCTGCGGCATCCTTGGGCTTGTGCAGCTCTTTTTCCATGGCATCCACAATGCTCTGAACCACGCAAAGGTTCACACGGCGCTTATCGCTCGCATCGAGCATGATCCACGGGGCAATCTTGAAGTTGGAACGCTTCAGCATTTCATCATAAACACGGTAGGTTTGGCTGTATCGCTCAACCTGGTCCAGGTCTTTTTCGGAAACACGCCACTTGGTGGCTGGGTCGGAGTACAAGCTGATAAGGCGCTCGCGCTGCTGCTGCTCGGTAATGTGCAGGAAGAACTTGATTACCAAGTAGCCGTCGTTGCGCAGCTGGGTTTCAAAATCTTCCACCATGGGCGCCACCATGCGCGTGCTGGTTTCAATAGAAAGACGCTCTTTCTTAGAAAGCTTGCCCTTCTTGGGCAGAAGGTTGGTAACGTGCTGTGCCACAACCGAATACCAGCCGCGATCGTAGAACGTCATGCTACCGCGCGGGCCAAGGGCCTGCCAAAACTGCTGCATTACCGGGAAGTAGCCGGTGGCACCGAAGCTTTCATCGCGTACCAGAGCTGCCTCTCGCTCGTCGAAATCTTCGGTAACGTGAACGCTGGTATCGCGCGCATCCAAGTGATATAGCAAATCGGAGATTCGGCTGCCCTTGCCGGCTCCCTTCCACCCCTCGAACAGCACCACTACGCCAACTTCCTTGCGCTTGGCTTCCTGTTGAAGCACCACAAGGCGGCTGATGAGTTCCTTGAAGCGGGCCTTGTATTCCTTCTTCGAGATTTTCTGCAAATCCATGTGAACGGTTTCGAGCATGGTTCCCCTCCCCTTTCAAGTCGCCCTACGCCCAGCGATTTACCGCAGAACGCCCCAAAATGGCGAATATCGTTGATTGATCAGGTAATACCCATCGTACCGCGAACGGCGCATGCAGCAGTTTAAAATGTTAAAAAATGTGTCATAACGTGTCCACGCAGGGCAAAGCCCAACCATATATAGTTAAATCAAGCTCGCAGACCTGCCGCTGCGGACACGCCTGCGCAACCGTACCCAACAAGGAGAAACAATGGCCCGATACGGCATCATCGACTTAGGCTCGAACACCATTCGCCTGTGCATCTACGAGGTTAACAGCCCGGCGCACGAGCCCCTGCGCTCGAAGGACGTTAAAACGCTGCTGAACTACAAGGCAATGGCCGGCCTGGCATCGCACGTGGTAGACGGCGCCATGACCAAGCAGGGCATCCGCCGCGCCGCCAAGACCATCAACGCCCACATGGAGCGCGCAAGCCACTTCAACTGCGAGCGCATCGACATCTTCGCCACTGCCGTTCTTCGCAACTGCGCAAACTCACACCAGGCCACTGCCGAAATAGAGTCGGCCGTGGGCAGGCGCATCAACATCCTTTCCAACGAAGAGGAAGCGCACTTGGGCTACTTGGGTGCACGACTGAACCAGGTAATGATGTGCGGAACCATGGTAGACATAGGCGGTGGCTCCACCGAGCTTACCCATATCAAAGACGGCCTTGACCTAGCAAAGGTTAGCCTACCGCAGGGCAGCCTCTCTTCCTTCAGCAACTATGTGAAGGGCATCTTGCCCACCAAAGAGGAAATGAAGGCCATCGAAGACAACTTCAAGCAGCTGGCCAAGGCAGCAGACGTGGAAAGCTACCGCGAGCCGCGCCTGTACGGCATCGGCGGATCCATCCGCTCGGCCGCCAAAGTGTACGGCGACCTATGCAACGAGGGCGACCGCTTCGATTTCATCCTGCCCGAGCACATCGACGCCATCCTTGATTTATATGCCGAAGACCCCGATGCCTTTGCCCATCAGGCACTGCGCACGGTGCCCGACCGCATGCACACGTTCTTGCCGGGCTGCATCATCATCAAGCAGGTATTTGCCCTTACCCACGGTGACCGCTTGGACATCTGCAAAAACGGCGTGCGCGAAGGCTACCTGGCCGACCGCGTGCTGGTAAAGCCCATAGGAGCGGTTTCCTAAACAGCAGGAACTTCGGGCATGCCAAGCGCCTAAGCGAACCTGCTTAAGCAAACATCCGAAGCCCTGCCAACAGCAATCGCCACAGCAGCTCGAAAACATATAGCCGCCGCCCGTTGCTTTAGCCCCCATTCATTCGCAACGTAGTGGCAAAACAGGCATCCAACCTGCACCAAAGAAGCAGGCAACGATTACAATGGAATGAAGGGGAAATTCGGCCTTTCGGCCACTACATACACAACCGAATCCGAGGGGGAATAATGGAAGCAAAGGAAAAATCCGCAAGCAGCGGTTCTGCAAAAAAGCTTGCCAAGCAGCAGGCTCGCGAGGCCCGTCACGTGCTTCCCTACATGCAAAACCGTGAGCTTTCCTGGCTCACCTTCAACAAGCGCGTGCTCGACCAGGGTGAAGACCGCAATGTGCCGCCCCTGGAGCGCCTTACGTTCGTATCTATCTTCTCCAGCAACCTGCAGGAGTTCTTCATGGTGCGCGTAGGCAGCCTCACCGACCTTTCCTTGGTAGACAAGGACATGCGCGACAACAAAACCCAGATGACGCCTGACGAGCAGCTGCTTGCCATCTACGAGCGCTGCCACGACCTGTACCCAGAGCAGGAGCGCATCTACAAGAAGATCCAAAACCAACTTTCCGAGTACGGCATTCGCCAGCTTCTGCCCGAAGACCTTTCGAAAGACCAAGCCGCCTACCTGCACACCTACCTACAAGAACGCGTAGTGCCCTACCTTTCGCCGCAGATCATCAACGCACGCCACCCCTTCCCTCACCTGGAAAACGGCGCGCTGTACGTTCTGCTTCGCTTGGACGAAGAGGCAAACCGCGAAGCCAAGAAAACCAAAAAGGAAGCAAAACCCGGCAAGAAGGAAAAGAAGAACGTTGGCGCAGACGATGCCACGTTCGGCCTTATCCCGCTGCCGCACCAGGCCAGCCGCGTAATCAAGCTGCCTGGCGAGGGCACGCAGTTCATCCTGCTTGAAAACGCCATCAAAACCATCGTCGATGAAGTGTTCAGCATGTACACCACCAAGCGCGCCAGCGTTATCTGCGTAACGCGAAACGCCGACATCGACCCGAACGATGGCTCCGAGGAGGATATGGACTACGACTACCGCGAGCACATGAAGCGCATGCTGAAGAAGCGCGCTCGCCTGGCTCCGGTACGCCTGGAAACCGACACCCCGCTTTCGGCCGTAACCGAAAAGTTCCTGCTGAAGCGCCTGAACCTGAAGCCGTACCAAACCTTTGTTACCAGCGTTCCGCTGGACATGGGCTATGCCTGGGGCCTTCCCAGCATGTGCGATTCCGAAATTGCACGCGAGCTTACCAGCGAGCCGTTCAGCCCGCAGTGGCCCGCCGTGTTCGACAAGAAGCGCCCGATTTTGGAACAGGTGCGCGAGCGCGATGTTCTGCTCATGTACCCCTACGAAAGCATGGATCCGTTTGTGAAGATGCTCTCCGAAGCAGCAAACGACCCCAGCGTGTTCAGCATCAAAATCACCCTGTACCGCCTGGCAAGCCAGTCGCACCTGGCAGAAGCTTTGGTTCAGGCAGCAGAAAACGGCAAGGAAGTTACCGCTCTGTTCGAGCTGCGCGCCCGCTTCGACGAGTCCAACAACATCGAGTGGAGCCAGCGCTTTGAAAAGGCCGGCGCCAACGTAATCTATGGCTTCCACGACTTCAAGGTTCACTCCAAGATCTGCACCATTGCCCGTCACGCCGAAAATGGGGTTGAATACATCACCCAGCTGGGCACCGGCAACTACAATGAGAAAACCTCGAAGCTCTACACCGACTTCAGTTTCATCACCTGCGATGAGGGCATTGGCAAAGACGCTGCCGAGTTCTTCCGCAACATGAGCCTTGAAAACGCATCGGATGGCTACCAGCACCTTTCGGTTGCTCCGCTGCAGATCAAGCCCATGATCCTGCACAAGATCGATGAGCAGATTGCGCTTTCCAAGAAGGGTGAGCCCAACGGCCTTATCTTCAAAACCAATTCCGTTACCGATAAGGACATCATCGATAAGATTGCCGAGGCTTCGCAGGCCGGCGTGAAGTGCACCCTGCTGGTGCGCGGCATTTCCTGCATCGTGCCCGGCGTTGAAGGCTACACCGACAATGTAACGGTGGTTTCCATCGTAGGCCGCCTGCTGGAGCACAGCCGCATCTATGGCTTCGGCCCTCGCGATAACCGCGAGTTGTACCTTTCCAGCGCCGACCTTATGACGCGCAACATGGAAAAGCGCGTGGAAATTGCCTGGCCCATCTACCAGCCTGCACTGCGCGAGCGCATCAACAGCTACATGGATGTGTTCCTGGCCGATACCGCCAAACTACGCATGCTGAAGAACGACATGGAGTACACGCCGCTGGAGCACTTCGTTGCCCCAGAAGACAAGGACGCCCCCTTCGATTCGCAGGCTTACCTTATCCAGAAGGCCCGCGACGACTACCGCCGTGCCGTTGAGCTGCAGGAAGAAGAAGCCGCTCGCAGGTCGGCCATCGCTCATGTTGAGAAAATGAAGGCCGCAGCCAAGGAAGAGGCCGAGGCACTCGAGGCCGCAAAGGCAGCCGAGGCTGAGGCTCAAGCCCAGATGGCAGCAGCAGCCGCAGCTGAAGCAGAGGCTCAAGCAGAATCCGCAGCCGATACAGCCGCAGAAGGCGAAGCCAAGGCTGAAGAAGCTCCGGCCGAAAACGTTTTGGCAAAGGAGCCTGCAGAGTCTGCGACGCCAGCGGAGGCATCTGCTGAAGAGCCCGCCACCGCAGCAGCACCTGCCGCGAAGCCCGAAGCAACCGAACAGGCCAGTGGCTCTGGCTTCAGCATTGAGGAGGTAGAGCCTGGAGTTGCCGGACCTGCCGCCTTCAGCTCCAAGCCCGAAGAACGCGACCCGGTAATCCAAAAGGTGGTTGTGCCCCAGCCCAAGGCGGAGGTTCTCCCCGCGCAGGAAGAGGCAAAGCCTGCGGAAGAAAAGAAAGCCATCGAACTGGTTCCAAAGAAGGCCAGCCTGTGGCAGCGCATTAAGTTCCTGTTTACCGGCAGGCTGTAGCGCGCAATTTCATATCGATCAAAAGAAAGCCCGGCGTTGCCGGGCTTTCTTGTTTCTACCGAATTCAAATTCGCAGCTAAAAGCTAGGCCCCGTCAGAAGACATGAGGTCATAAACGCCGAGCATTGGCTTCTTTGGCTGAATATTAAGCGACAAACGTCACACAACATAGCCTGGGATTGAGCGGTGGCCACCATACAACATGGCCAAGCACGGGGCCGCAGGAGCTAGATATCGACCCTAGGAACATGCGGGGCAATTGCTTGTC
>CAZQWR010000088.1:0-6467 GCA_964597085.1 uncultured Cryptobacterium sp. | reverse complement strand
TAGCAGCTCAAGGGAAAGATCGTCTTCCGACAGGTCTTCCGCGTGAAATCTCTGGGCGTTTTCTTTGGCTATTTTGCCAGTTAGATGATAGAAGACTGGTTTGAAAATCACGTTTTCAAACACTGAGCTAATTAATGCTATCCAAGTGCTATAGAAGAAGATGTTGTTAATCGAGATTCCTATTATTTCCTGTGCGCCTAAACCAAAGAAGTAAATGGCTATTGCGGAAATTATCATCAATGGGATACAGACAATTTTTAGTTTGATGCAAAGTTTGATTAAAGGAACCATGCCGCTACTCCTCGAAATTTTTTTTAGCCTTTGCGGCGATAATATCTGGGGGGGGGGTGGCTGTCAAGGCTTTAACCTGGGGTTACGTGGTCTATATCAGGGCGAGTAATTCTTTTTTGGATTCCGATTAATCCCCTCCGCACAAGTTCACAAATCGTGGTTGGCTCCTAATCTGGCGCGCCTATACTCTTCTTCGGAAACTTACCTTTGGAGTGTTTGCTTGTGTCTTGGATTTTGGCGGCTGCGGCTTCGGCGTTTTTTGCTGGCATAACTTCTATCTTGGCCAAGTGCGGCCTTTCTAAAACCGATTCAGATGTGGCCACCGCGCTGCGTACACTGGTGGTGCTGGCGTTTGCCTGGCTTATGGTTGCGGTGGTGGGTTCGGGCGGTACCATAGGCCAAATTACCCCTTGGTCGTGGCTGTTCCTGGCGCTTTCGGGCTTGGCCACTGGCGGCTCGTGGATCTGCTACTTTAAGGCGCTTTCGCTGGGCGATGTTAACAAGGTTGTCCCTATCGACAAATCCAGCACTGTAATGGCGGTGCTTTTGGCTATTGTCCTGTTCGGTGAAACCAGCCACCTGGCGGTAAAACTGGTGGGCACCGCGGTAATTGCCGTGGGCACCTTCATGATGATTGAAAAGAAGCAGGGCGCTATCGCCGAAGGCAATCGTGCCTGGTTGGTGTATGCCCTGTTGGCAGCCGTGTTCGCGGCGCTTACTTCGGTGTTGGCCAAGGTGGGCATCGAAGGTGTGGAATCGAACCTGGCAACGGCCATCCGCACGTGTTTTGTGCTTGCCATGGCCTGGGCCATTGTGGTGGGCAAGGGTAAGCTTTCGCAGGTGCGTCAGGTGCCCGCTAAAGAGCTGGGCTTTTTGGTGGCGTCGGGCATTGCCACCGGCGCTTCGTGGCTGTTCTTCTACTATGCCATCCAAACCGGTCAGGTTAGCGTTGTGGTGCAGGTGGACAAGCTTTCCATTCTTGTTTCCATCGGTTTTGCGTGGCTGGTGTTCAAGGAAAGGCTTGCACCCAAGGCCGCCGTTGGCCTGGCGCTCATAGTTGCGGGTACGTTAGCTATGGGAATTTGGACCTAACCAGCGCTTCTGGCTGCTAGACTAAGGTTATTGTTCCAATAACAGGGAGGCGCCATGTCGGTTTCTTCGGTTGATGGGTTGCTCTATGAAGAGCGCCAAGTGGCAGAAGGCCTTTGCGGTTTTATTCGCGAATGCCCCAGCATGTTCCATACGGTTAGCGCTATTCGCAAGCGCTTGAACAATGCCGGGTTCAAGTACCTTCCTGAAGTGCGCGCTTGGGAATGCCAGCAGGGTGGCAAGTACTACACCATCCGCAACAATTCCAGCATCATCGCCTTTACGGTGGGTGCCAACGTGGCTGAAGGCTATCATTTCCAGCTGACTGCTTCGCATACCGATTCGCCTACGTTCAAGGTAAAGGCCCAGCCTGCGCTTGAAGGCCCCGGCGAATACGCGCGCCTGAATGTGGAAGCGTACGGCGGCATGATCGACTACACATGGTTCGACCGTCCGCTTTCGGTGGCGGGCCGCGTGCTGGTTGAAACGGAAAACCGCATCGAGAGCATTCCCGTGGCGCTGGATGGCGATGTTTGCATTATTCCCAGCGTGGCCATTCATATGGACCACGGCGTGAACAACGGCTTTGCCCCCAACCGCAAAACCGACCTGGTTCCGCTGTTTTCGGCGGGCAAGGTAACGGCCCAGCAGTTCGACGCCATGCTGGCCGAGCAGGCTGGCGTTATGCCCGAGCAGATTTTGGGGCGCGACATTTTCCTGGTAAACCGCCAGGAGCCGAAGATCTGGGGCGTTGAAGACGAGTTCATTTCTGCCCCCAAGCTGGACGACCTTATGTGCGCTTATGCTTCGCTGTGCGCGTTCTTGGAATCCAACAACGAAAACTGCGTTTCGGTGTTCTGCTGCTTCGATAACGAAGAGGTGGGCTCCAACACCAAGCAGGGCGCCATGAGCACCTTCCTGCCCGATACGCTTACGCGCTTGAACGGTGCGTTGGGCTTTGGGCCTGAAGATTACCGCCGCGCGTTGGCTGGCTCCATGCTGGTAAGCTGCGACAACGCGCATGCCGTGCATCCCAACCACCCCGAAAAGTCGGACGAGGGCAACCGCGCCTTCCTGAACAAGGGCATTGTGGTTAAGGAAGCCGCCAACCAGAAGTACTGCACCGACGGGTTCAGCCGTGCGCTGTTCTGCGCCATTTGCAACAACGCGGGCGTGGATGTGCAGCAGTTCGCCAACCGCAGCGACATGGCGGGCGGCTCTACGCTGGGCAACCTTTCCAACATCCAGGCTAGCATGCACGGCGTAGACGTGGGTCTGCCGCAGCTGGCCATGCATTCAGCCTACGAAACCGCTGGTGCGTGCGATGTGCTTTCGGGCATTCGCGCCATCAAGGCGTTCTACAATGCCGATTTCACCATTACTGGCGCCGACTTCGCCACGCTGGGGTAGGGCGGGCAGCTAGAAATTTGTGCGCCCCCGATGTTCGCGTGGGCTGCGCTCTCTTTCTTGGATATGAGAAACGGGAGCCGGTTCAGAGCGGCATCGGGGGCGTTTTGCGTTTTGGGGTGTTGCTGCTGGTGCAGCTGAGGCTTTAATGGATACGAAAGTTCTATTTTTTGGCTTTAGCTGCGAGTGTTTTTGGTATGAAATTTCGGATAAGTGTCGAATTGCGGCAGTTGAAATCTTGGATAAGTGTCAATTTCGGGCTTCTGAAATTACGGATAAGTGTAAAAATCAACGGTTTGAAATTTTGGATAAGTGTAAAATCAAAGCTGTGACCACGTTGTTTAGAAGGAGCGCAGTTTATGCTAAAGCGCAAAGCCGAATCGCAGTTTTCTGATTGGCTTGAAAATGCCCAGAACAAGGCACTGTTGGTAAAGGGCGCCCGTCAGGTTGGAAAAAGCTACCTTATAGATTATTTTGCGGGCCAGCATTTTAAGCATGTGGTGAAATTTGACATGGTTGAGCAACTGCAAGTTCGCCAATCATTTTCCGATGCTGAAAGCGCCGAAGACTTGCTGCTGCGCATGTCTGTTGCTGCCAGTGCTCCCATGGTTGCGGGGGAAACGGTTGTCATCGTCGACGAAGTGCAGCAGTGTCCTAACGTTGTTACGCTCATAAAATATCTTGTTCATCAGGGCAGTTTTCGCTTCATATTGTCTGGCTCGCTGCTTGGCGTTGAGCTTGAGAACATTGATTCTTTGCCTGTTGGCTATGTGTACAGCGTTGACATGGTTCCGCTCGATTTCGAGGAATTTTGTTGGGCTAGCGGCATTTCAGGCGAGGTGCTTCAAATGGCTCGCGGCTGTATAAGCAAGAAAACGGCTTTGCCTGATTATCTTTACGAGCGGCTTGTTGGCGTATTCCATCGGTACTTGATGGTGGGTGGAATGCCCGATGCGGTGAATACCTTCTTTGCTTCAAGCAACATCGATGAAGTGCGAAAGGTACACGAAAACATTCACAGCATGTACATTGCGGACATTACCAAGTACGCGCCCAAAGAGCTTAGGATGCTGCTACGGGACATATACCGGCTTGTGCCAAGCGAAGCAGGGTCGAAGAACAAGCGCTTCAGGCTCAGCTCATTGCAAGATGTGAAAAGGTTTAGCCAGGTAACCGATCATTTTGTTTGGCTTGCCAGTGCCGGTGTTGTGCTTCCTGTATTTAACGTTACGGCGCCTGTTTCGCCCTTGCTTGCCTCTGAGCAAAGAAGCCTTTTCAAGTTGTTTTACCTAGACGTTGGTATGTTGATGTCTTCTTATCCGAAATCGGTTGCGCAGGGCGTACTCGATGGAACTTCTTCCGAATTTGCCATGAACATGGGTGCGGTTTACGAGAATTTTGTAGCGCAGGAGTTGCGTGCCCAAGGAGTTCCGCTTCGCTATTTCGTGTCTAAGAAAATCGGCGAGCTTGATTTTCTTGTTGAAGACGCATTGGGCAAAATCACTGCAATTGAGGTGAAATCGGGGTCGAGCTATAAAACTCACGCGGCGCTGGACAATGCGCTTCATGCGGAAGGCTATGAAATCGAAGAAGCGATAGTTTTGGCTGAAACGAACTGCTTTAGCGAGGCAGAGGTGCAATACTTGCCCGTTTTTGCCGCAGGGCTTCTTTCCTAGTTTTTGAAAAGAGGCGCCCCTGATGCTTTTGCGGCATCGGGGGCGCTTTGCGTTTGGGGGAGGTGAGGCGGCGGCTAGCTGGATTTGGGTTGGGTTAGGTCGTATACGGTGGTGCCGCCTACGGATTGGCTTTCGAAGTTTTCTTCTACCCATTCGGCAATTTGCTGGGCTGCGTTGCTGCCGCCCATTTGCGTGCCCCCTACGCCGTCGCTTGCCAGGTAATAGCGCACCAAGCCTTCTTCCACGAACGCTTTGAACTGGTCCAATGTGGGGCTTGGGTCGGTGCCGTTAAAGCCGCCTATGGGCATTACAGGCAGTTGGCTTGCCAGCTGGTAGGTTGCTGCGCTTTGCGAAGCGGTGGTGGCCGCTGCCCAGCGGTAACCCTGCGCGTTTTCTTGCAGAAGCTGGGCTACTTCGCTGTTGGCGCTGTTGCCACCCAGGAAGCTGGAGCCCTTGCCGCCTTGGCCGCTGGACTGTGTGTTGCCTTGACCGTCAGACGCTTCAGCATCGCTGGGATCTGAACCTTCGGGCCTGGTGGGCGGTTCGTTGTTGTCGTTGGGCTGAGTGCTGCTATCGGTGCCGCTTTCTGCTTGATTGCCGCTTGCGTTGTTGGCGCCGTTTTCGGGCGATTCGGCGGTATCTGTGGAAGCGGGTTCTTCGCTGGGTTTCTCGGGCGCGCTTTCGGAGCTGGCGTCTTCATCTTTACCATTCTGGCTGCCATCGTTTGGGGCGCTTTGGCCCCCGCCACCTATTGCGCCGCCGGGGCCAGCGGTAACGATGGAGCCCTGATGCCCGCTGGAAATGGTGTAACCAGTCCAGGCTATGGGGCCAGCCATAAGTGCAACCAGCGCCACTGCAATGGTGATGCGCATGAGCTTGCGGTGTGTTGCTAAGGTGGGCGCTGCGTTGCTGGTTGTAGGGGACGCGCAGCGGTGCGAGCTTGCGTTACTGTTAACGTTACTGTGCGGGTTTGTGCTGCCATGCAAAATAGCGCGGCTTGTGGCGCGGCTGTGCTGCAACAACGTGCAGATTAGCCCCATGGCGGCCGAGCCTGTGCCGGCAACAACAATGATATATGCCAGCCACGGAACATAACCCGACTGGATTATCAGGCCAAATGCCCAAACCGAGCTAATAGCTACTAGTAACGCTGCAGTAATTTTTGCTGCAATGTGGTTGCGCAGTTCCCATAAACCTTGCAGGCAAACCGCCGCCATGCATGCCACGGCAGGGGCCAGCGCTACGGTGTAGTACTGATGGAAGATGCCCGCCATGAAGCTGAACACCAGCCCGGTAACAACCAGCCAGCAGCCAAACACGGCTACGAATGCCTGGCGCATGCGGCAAAGGGTTGCAGTGCTTTTGGTGGGGTTGACCGTTTGAGCTGCTTCACTGCTAGGCGCGGAGCTTTCGTAATTGCCAACCACTGTGAAGGCTTCGCCATTCTTATCTTCGCAAGCAGAAAAGCGGGTAGCCTGGGGGCGCATATTTTCAGGCAGTTGGCTGCAGCTCCTTTGGGTATTGCCGATGCCCAAAGTGCAGCTGTTCTGCACACTTGCAGAGAGCGGGCCCTTTGCGCGCTTTAATGCCAGCGCGGCCAAAATGCCAACAACCACGCCAGCCATGGCCAGCAGTGCCAGCCAGGTAATTTGGTCGTTGAACCCGCTGCTGAACAGTCGAAATATTCCCGTTTCACCCCAATTGCCCGCCTGGCCACCACCACCGCCGGGCACCACCGAGCCGGTTTCGTTGCCGGTTAAGCGCCCTAAGCCGTTGTAGCTGAAGGTAAGCTCTATGAACGAATCGGTTTGCGAGCCGCCAATGTAGGGGCGGCTTCCGCTGGGCACCAGCACGGTAAGCAGCACCCACCAGCCGCCGGCAACCACCATGGCCGCCAGCGCCAGCACGGCATCAACGAATCGGCGTGGCCAGCGCGCGGGCGAAAATGCAAACATTGCCACGGCAAAGCCGGGCAGCACCAGGAACACCTGCAGCTGCTTGGTA
>CAZQWR010000087.1:0-6518 GCA_964597085.1 uncultured Cryptobacterium sp. | reverse complement strand
CTTCGCGAATCCAGCATTTGGCGAAAGAGCCTGAAGTTGCGAATTCGGGCGAGGAGGGGGAGTTCTGGCGTCCATACATCCCCGTTCCATCGAAGGCGATGCGTGCAATTACGTCATCGAACGGGTTGCGATAGAGCGAGGCTTCGCTCCAGGAAAGCTCATCGTCTTCGCGCTTCATCCAGAAGGTGTCGGTTAACGATAGGCAGCGCACCATGCCGATGAAGTCATGACGGGTTGTAAGCCCAAGGTCGCGCATGAGCTTTTCTATGGAGGTGCGATGCTTGGCTATTTGCCTGCCATCAATCCAATCATTGATGTCGCCAAATGCATAGGGAAGGTAATTGTCAAAACGCTCAACTTCTTCGTAGCGGTAGTCGGCTAAACGACGCTCTTCCATATATGTAGCAACTACAACATCTTTGTTCATCAGTTGGTAAAGCATGGGCACCTCCTTCACGAGCCTTTGCTTTCCATTATAAGCCGTGGGCATTGTGCTAAGCATTTTGCGGCTTGTGCCAATGTTTGGCTTGGCCGGCAATGCAGGTGTGCAATTCTCAAAGTTTGCTTGAGTAGACAAAAACGCCGTGGCCAATCGCTCCGGCGCGTTCGGCGACATGGGCGCGCTTTACGCCAACGCAGACCAGGGCACCGACGCCTCCGCCGCATGATCTTCGCGCGCATCCGGCCCAACGCGCAGGCCGTCGCCGGCGAGGGTGAGGCGACGCTGACGCTGGCCGTCGCCGATAGCTTCGCCGTCGGGTCGCTGTCGGGCTGCGGCAACGCTACGGCCGTGGCCAACGCCGACGGGCTCTTTTTGTTGCCAGGGCTGTGCGCTCGGTGCATGGCTGTTGCGCCATCGGGTTGGTTTCGGTTGGTAGCCGGGGTCAACCCCCTCCGAGCGTTAAAACTGAAATCTGTTAAATGAAATCGCTGAAATGTGTTAAATGCGCCTGGTGAACTGGTTTGTTACAACAACGCCGCCACCATGTAGAGCGGAAGGGTGTGTTTTTTTTGCCGTCTATTCCTATGTTGCCTTCTACAAAAAGCGAGTCATATATGTGGGGATGCAGGTTATTTCCGCGTCCTTTTGGAGGTCTTTCGTGTAAACCAGGTACTGCCTGCCTATGCGATCCGAATATTTTTTGGCGAAATTGTCTAGGGAAGAATGCGTTTTGTAGCCTGACGATTTAACTTCAATGGGGCAGATCTTTTTGCCTTCGGTGGTAATGAAATCGATTTCGTAGTTGCGTTTGGCGCCTTCTTTTTCCCAGGTGTGATAGAACAGGCCCTTCCCGCACGAAGTGATCTCTTGAGCGACTATATTTTCATAAACGGCGCCCAGGTTGGCAGGCAGCTTGTTTGCTAGCAGCTTTTCGTACACGATGTTTTCGGTGAAGTCGGCATCCTTGAATGCGAGGGTTACAAAAAGCCCTGTATCTGCCAGGTAAAGCTTGAATTTTTCCAGGTCGATGCTTGCCGAAAGCCCAACGTTGGGGTCGTTGGCATGGTAGGCAACGAGCACCGTTTTCGATTCTTTAAGCTCGGCAATTTTTTCGAGGATGTCCGAAGCCTGTCTGTTCGCTAGCACACTCGATACCTGATAGCGGGAAGCCTTTTTTGCAAGTTGCGCGGGGATGGCATCGAACAGCAGTGAAAGAGCCCCAGTGGGGTCGATTTTGTAAAAATCCTCTTCATAAAGATTAATGATGTCACGCTTGATTCGGTCTACCGAACGGAGATCGTTGGTTTGGATGTAAGAATCTACAGCTTGCGGCATGCCGCCAACAAGCATGTAAAGACGAAAATCGCGCATGAGCTTTCTGTTTGCTTGTTCTCCGAGTGCTTTGCGAGATGCGAAGGCAGATTGAAGGAGCGGAATGGTTGCCGTGTCTTCCAGCGCCCAGCGGAATTCCTCGAAGTCCATAGGGTGCATTTGGATTCTGCGCTCTTCGCTGGGGATGAGTATTCCTGAAGTGTTCTTTCTTATGGATATGAGCGACCCGGTTTCCAGGTAATCGAACCTGCCGTCCTTCACCAGCTTTTTGATTGCTTGGCGGGCACGTGGGCAGAGCTGCACTTCATCGAAAATAATGAGCGATTCACGTTTGTAGAGCTGGACCGAATAGCGCAGCTGAAGCTGGAGGAATAGGTAGTCGATATCGGATACATCGTCGAACAAGGAAGCTATTTCGGGCGAAGCCTCCGAGAAATCGATGAGTACATAGCTGCGGTATTCGTTTTTGGCGAATTCTTCGGCGACGGTGGATTTGCCGATGCGCCGAGCCCCTTCAATAAGTAATGCGGTAGAGCCCTGTGATTCGTTTTTCCATTTCACCAGCTCATTGTATATTTTTCGCTGAAACATTTTTAAATCACCCGATTTCCGCACTTTTTATTTAGCTAGATTACCCGATTTCCGCACTTTTCTAAACGGCTATTTACCCGATTTCCGCACTTTTTGGAGCCTATGGCGGCTGGCTAAAGGCATGCTTTTTGCCGAAAAATATGGCCCCGATTGGCTGTGCGTAAGCTTGGCTTCTGGTTTTGCGCTATGCTGGTGTCCAGAGAAATTCCCAGTGAAAGGCGTTGCTATGCCATCCGATGCCCAAAAGCTCAAGCTGCTGCACTTGGCGCAGATTCTGCGAACCGAAACCGACGAGGAACATGGCCTAACCGGCCCGCAGCTTATTGAGGAGCTGGATGCAATTGGCGTTAGGGTGGAACGTAAAACCTTGTACAACGACCTGGAATGCTTGCGCACCTTCGGCATGAATATCCAAAAGTACCCAAGCCGTCCTGTGCAGTACCGCCTGGTTTCGCGCGAATTCGAAGAGGGCGAAATCATGCTCTTGGCCGATGCTGTGCAAAGCTCGCGCTTTTTAACCGAACGAAAATCCAACGACCTGGTGCGCTCCATCGAAAAGCTGGGCAGCAAATACACTGCAAAGAACCTGAAGAAGCGCCTTCACGTTGAAGGCCGTGTGAAAAGCGCCAATGAAATGGTGTTTCGTAGCCTGGATGCCATTCAGCGCGCCCTTAGCGAAAAGCGCCAGATAACCTTCAAGTACATGAAGTACGACGCCACTAAAAAGCGCAAGCTCAGCCGCGACGGCAAGAAGTACCTGCGTACGCCCGTGCAGCTTATTTACCTGGACGATTGCTATTACCTGGTTGCCTGGAGCGACGAGCACCAAGGCTTTGCCAACTTCCGCGTAGACCGCATGGTGGAAATTGAAGTGGCCCAGGTGCCCGCCGCCAGGAACCAGGAAATTGCGGGCTTCAATGTGGGGGAGTACCTGCGAACCTCGTTCAGGATGTACAGCGGCAAGGCGCAGAAAGCCACTTTGCGCGTGGCGAATTCTGCCATCGACACCATCATTGACAGGTTCGGCAAGGACGTTGACATGACTCCTTACAACGAAGAAGAAGTGCGCGTGCGCGCTACGGTAATGGAATCGCCCACGTTCTTTGGCTGGTTGGCCACGTTGGGCACCAGCGTGATAATTGAGCAGCCGCAATCTTTGCGCAGGTCGTATGCGCAGTACCTCCAGCGCATAACGGAGGCGTACGGCGAAGAGTAAAGCTTGGTTGCGGCGTTCATCAGGCGGCCTCCCTTTCATATTCTTCAATGAATTCACTTACGTGCTGGGCCATGTGCGCAGCTAGCGCAGAAAGGCATTCCAGGCGGTTGGCGTATTCTGCGCCGGAAGTTTGCTGCACTTCGGCAGCGCTGCCTTCTTGAGCGCGAATGTCCCATTCAAGAAAGCGCAGGTCATCAAACAAAAAATCCTTTGCGCTAATAAGAATGTCGAAGTCTTTGCCCTTGAGCTTTTCTACGTATTCGTGCGGTTCAACGATATCCATGGCAGCCTCCTTAGAACATTTGTTTCATGCTCTGGATACTACCTGGCTGCGTTTGACTGGGTGGGCGAATTTTTGGACAGCTGCGATTTACAGCAAAAATTTTACTGGGCGGCGCGCATAAGGTCTTGCGCCACGGCCGAGCCTATTGCCAAGCCCATGGCGGCGGGCACGAACGCATTGCTACCGGGCACGCTGCGGCGCTGCAGGCAGGTGCGCTCGCTGCCGGGAGGGCATACGCATCCTGCGGCGCAGCCGGCCTTGCCGTCTTCCTCGAGCTTCACGGTAGGTTCGGGCGAAAAGGCAACCTTCAGGTTCTTCACGCCGCGCTTGCGAAGCTCTTTGCGGATGATGCGCGCCAGGCGGCAGATTTCGGTGTCGTAGATGTCGGCAATGCGGATGGCGGTAGGGTCCAGCTTGTTGCCGGCGCCCATGGCACAGATGATGGGCGTGTTCGCTGCCTTGGCGAGCATAACCAGCTCCAGTTTGGCGGTAACCGTGTCCACGCAATCAACCACGTAGTCGTATTGGCTGAAGTCGAACTGGCCGGCGTTTTCAGGCAGGAAGAAGCACTGGTGCTTGGTTACCTTGCAGCTGGGGTTTATGTCGTGCAGGCGTTCTTCCATGGCATCCACCTTATTAAGGCCGATGGTTTTCCATGTGGCTATGACCTGGCGGTTTATGTTGGTTAGGCACACTTTATCGTCGTCAACGATATCGATGGCGCCCAGCCCGCTGCGCACCAGCGATTCGCACACGTAGCCGCCAACGCCGCCGCAGCCGAACACGATAACGCGCGCGTTGGCAAGCGCTTCAACGCCTTCGTTTCCGAACGTGAGCCTGGTGCGGGAAAACTGGTCGAGCACGATGCGCCTTTCTGGGAGGGGTGCCGCGGTTGCGGCGGGTTTCAAACGTTGTCATTGTACGGCAATGGTGGTTGGCGAAGGTCGCGGTTGGGCGCTGCGCATTGAACATGCGAAAGTGGGGCTGGGAGAGGCTTGTTTTGAGCTTGCGGAGGCAGGCTGGATGCAGATGCGGTGCGCTTATGGGTTGAGTGCGGCTTGTTGCGCTTGCGGGTTGAACGCGGCTGTGTTTTGCTTGGCCCGCGAGCCATTTAATGTTTGCTTGCGTGGTTGCTTCAAGCGCGCTTGCCCGCAGTGTAATGTCGCGCACGTTAACGAAAGGGCTGCAGCGGTGGTTGGCGTGGTACGCTTCGTTTCGAGAAACGAATGCGCATGCCGCGCTGTAAAGAAAGGCCCACCATGCAAGCAACCTCTGCGGAAATCGACGAGTTCATTGAACAGAATTGGGAAGCGTTTTTGGCCGATGCCGAAAGCCTTATTCGCATAGACAGCTCCGAGGATGTTCCCCATGCTGCGCCGGGAGCTCCTTTCGGCCCTGGCCCGCGTGCGGCGCTTGACCGGGCTTTGGCTATTGCTGGCCGCATGGGGTTGACCACGGGCGATTGCGATGGCTATGCGGGTTAGGCCGAGTTGCCGTGCGAAAGCGGCCAGCAGCTGGGCGTTATCGGCCATGTGGACGTGGTGCCCGCTGGCGAGGGCTGGACGTTCGAGCCCTTTGCCCTCACCCGCAAAGAAGGCCTGCTTATTGGCCGCGGCACCACCGACGACAAAGCTCCGGTGCTCACTGCGCTTTACGCCCTGAAGTTTTGGATGGACCGCGGCGCCAACCTACACCACACCGTGCGCTTCATCTTCGGCTGCAACGAGGAAACGGGCATGGGCGATGTTCCCTACTACCTGGAAAAGCAGCCTGCGCCCGATTTCCTGTTCACCCCCGATGCCGATTTCCCGCTGTGCTATGGCGAAAAAGGCCAGTTCGGAGCCGTGTTCACCACTGCTCCTATTGAAGGCGCGGTTGTATCGTTCGAAGCAGGTACCACGCCCAACGCGGTGCCGGGCATTGCGCGCGCTGTGGTTGCTGTGCCTGCCGAAGGCCTGCCGCAGGCCCCGCGTATTCAGCTGGAGCAGTGCGAAGCGGGCACGCGCATTGTGGCCACGGGCATTGCCGGGCATGCTTCACTTCCCGAAGGCACGGTGAACGCCATCGGCGTGCTGTGCCGTTACCTGCTTGGCACGGGCCTGTGCTCGGCGGTGGAACAAGAATGGTTCAACTTCATTGCCGAAATGGCCGAATCCACCGATGGCTCGTATGCAGGCGTGGCTTGCGCCGATAAGGATTTCAAAGACCTTACCAGCGTAATTGGCATCATGCGCAAGAAGGATGGCCGCTACATGGCCACCGATGACATTCGCTTCCCCACGGCTACTACAGCCGATGCCTTGGAGGCTGCTTTCTTGCAGTTGGGTCAGCGCATGGGCGCCAATGTGGAAATCACCGCCAAGCGCCCGCCCTTCGTGGTGAACCCCGAAACCAAAACCGTTGCTGCGCTCATGAGCGCGTACTGCAGCGTTACCGGCAGCAAAGTGGAGCCTTTCACTATGGGCGGCGGCACTTACGCGCGCGAGTTTCCCAATGCAGTGAGCTTCGGCCCGGCGGAGGAGGGCGCATTTCCTGTTCCCGAATGGGTAGGGGGTATGCACGCCGCCAACGAGGGCATTGCCGAAGAAGAGCTCAAGCGAGCCATCCGCATTTATATCCAGGCTTTTGGCAACCTTGCAGAAGTGGAAAATCTG
>CAZQWR010000086.1:2829-6552 GCA_964597085.1 uncultured Cryptobacterium sp. | reverse complement strand
AAATGAGTTGGGAAAGCAATTGGGAAGAGCATGGCCTACCCGCCAACAGCGTTGATGTTGCCATTGCCTCGCGTTCCATCATCACGCACGATTTGGAAGATTCCATCACGAAGCTTTCTGCTGTTGCCAAAAAGCGTGTGTGCGTAACTGCGGGCACGGGCGTTTCGCCGCGTGTGGATGAACGCGTGGCCCGCGCTATGGGCTTGCAGCTTGAGCGCCATAACGATGCCTTGTTCGTTTTCGGCATTGCCAGCGCGCTTGGCTTCGAGCCCACCGTTTCCTATATCCGTTCGCCCCGAACGAAGACCTATTCTTCGCCTGAAGAGGCTTACCATTCGCTAATGAAAACACTCGATTACGTGGACGACCATGCCTCTCAGGTATCTACCGAGGTGGCTGCCGCTCGTTTGCGCGAGTGGCTGCAGCAGCATTTGGTGCAGGCTTCCGCCGAAGGAGGGGGAGAGCTTTGGGCGCTTGATGCGCCGCGGGTAGTTCCTTGGGCGTTCATCAGCTGGGAAACCTAAGGGCTGGGCAGGGCGTTCGCCCAGTGGGGCGTGTGCTTGGCCTGGCCGGTTGGTTGCCTGCCTAGTGGGCGGGCTTCAGCCGAAGCCAAATGCCCGTTCCGCGGTGGTTTGGCTTGGGTGCCCCAGGCAGTTCGCAGCCTGTAAGCTCTCAAGGCTAAATTTTGTCTTTGGCCTGCGGCTTCGGTAAATATTTCGCGCAGCCTGTTGGCTTTCGCGTTCAACTTTTGAAAGGACCTTATATGGCAAGAACATTCGAAGAAGATTTGGAACGTGCCATCGGCTTTCATGGCCATCTGTGCGGTGGTCAGCTCACTGGCGTGCGTATGGCGCGTTACGCGCTGAAGCACTTCGGCATCGAAGACGCCGATACATACCGCGATTTAATCGTGTACGTGGAATGCGACCGCTGCCTTACCGATGCCATCATGGTGGTAACCAACTGCCATCCAGGTAAGCGCCGCATGAAGGTAATGGACTACGGCAAGCAGGCCGCAACATTCTTCGATCTGAACTCACGGGAGGCCATTCGCATGGTAAACGTGGCTCCCAAGTGCCCCAAGGGCGAAGACGTGAAGGCGTGGTTTGCCGCCCGCAGCGATGAAGAGCTGTTCAGCATTCAAAAGGTAAAGGTGAACTTCACTGAATTCGACGAGCCAGGCAAGCCCCACACGCACGCCACGTGCGCGGTGTGCGGTGAAGATATCACCGATGGCCGTGAGGTAAATACCGGGCGCGGCGCGGTTATCTGCCGCAGCTGCGCAGGCAATTCGTATTACGAGGTGATGTAATGACCCAGCCAACGGAAATGATGCAGGTGGAAGAGGCGCTGGAGTGCCTTCTTTCCCATATTGAGCCTATCGAGGTGGAAACGGTGCCGCTGCTTGAGGCAGTTGGGCGCGTGGCTGCTGCCGACCTTACCAGCGACTGCGATATAACCCCGTTCGACCACGCCGCTATGGACGGCTTTGCCGTGCGCTCGGCCGATCTGGCGGCTGCCAGCGAAGCCAGCCCGGTAACCTGCAGCGTTATTGCCGAGGTGCCGGCGGGCAGTGTGTACAACGGCCCCATCGAACCTGGCCAGGTGGTGCGCATTATGACGGGCGCGCCGGTTCCTGCCGCGGCCGATGCCGTGGTGAAGTACGAGATCGTGGATTATGGGCAGGGCGATGGCCGTCAAGGCAGCCAGGTAACCTTCACCCAGCCCGCCGCCGTGGCCGAGAACATTCGCTCCAAGGGCGAAGAGATTGCCGCAGGCGAAGTGGCTATCCGTGCAGGTGAAGTGGTGAGTTCCGCCGGCGTTGGCTTCTTGGCCAGCTGCGGTGCTGTTGAGGTTCCCGTGCGCCGCAAGCCCCGCGTGGCGGTAATCGCCATCGGCTCCGAGCTGCTTGCGCCCACCGAGCCTTTGCGCCCCGGCTGCATCCGCGACAGCAATTCCTACGCTATGGCAGCCTGCGTGGCGGAAGCCGGCGGCATCGCCGAGCGCCTTCCCATCGTGGCCGATGACGAAGAGGCCCTGGCCAGTGTCATTTTGAAGGCCGCCGAAAACTTCGACTTCATCGTAACCACCGGTGGCGCCTCCAACGGCGACTATGACTTCATCAAGCCTGTGGTTGAGCGCTTGGGAACGCTGCATATGACTTTGGTGAACATGCGCCCAGGCAAGGCGCAGACCTTCGGCATGGTGAACGGCACGCCCGTGTTCGGTCTGCCTGGCAACCCTGCTGCGGCGTTCTGCGGCTTTGAAGTGCTGGTGCGCCAGGCCTTGCGCAAGATGCAGGGCTTTAGCGTGTACGAGCGCCCCAGGGTGAAGGCGCGTTTGGTGGGCAACCGCAAGAAGAAAGACCCGCGCCGTATCTACCTGCGCGCCGAGCTTTCGCGCGCTGCCGATGGCTCGCTTTTGGTAACGCCTGCCAAGAACCAGAGCTCGGGCTTGTTCAGCACCATTCAGCGCGCCAACTGCTTGGCTATTCTGCCCGAAGGAACCGCGCAGAACCCGATTCCTGACGGAACGATGCTCGATTGCGTGCTTATCGATGTTCAGGAAGGCACGGTGCTGTAATGCTCGCGTTCGCCATTATCACCTGCTCCGATTCGCGTAATGAAGCGGAGGATACCGCTGGTGCCTTGCTTCGCGAGCGCATTGCCGCCAACGGCTGGGAGTGCAAGAGCTACCAACTGGTGCGCGATGAGCGTGCCGAAATCTCTGCCGCTATTGTTCGCGCGGTAGACGAGGCGAAGGTGGATGTGGTTCTTACTTGCGGCGGCACAGGATTGAGCCTGCGCGATGTAACGCCTGAGGCCACGCGTGACGTGTGCGAGCGCGAAGTGCCCGGCATCGCCGAGGGCATGCGTGCCTACAGTCTGGCTATAACCCCGCGCGCCATGCTTAGCCGCGCGCTCTGCATGCAGCGCGGAACCACCCTGGTTATCAACCTGCCTGGCTCCAAGAAGGCGGCAGCGGAAAATTGGGATGGGGTAGTGGAAGTACTGCCCCATGCCGTAAACATGATGCACGGTGGCGGGCACTAAACGGTCAGTTGCCTGAAGGGATAAGCCTTTAGAGCGGCTAGGGGAATCCTGGTCGCTCTTTTTGTTGCTTTTTGCGGCTGCTTGTGGTGGCGGATAGCGCCGTTTGGGGTCGTTGCTCTGTTGGCTGCCCGGGGCGGAGGGTGCCTTCCGGTTCGGGCTTCGCCTTTTTCGCTTTTCAAAGGATTGAGTTTTTAAGAAGGTGTAGGCGGCGCGGATAACGGCTTGACGCATGGTTCAGGGCATCCCCGCAGCTTTTGATCAAGTACCTGGGGCGCCGCCTTGCATTCAATCCTTTGAAAAGCGGGCTCCGCGACGAACCGGCCGGCACCCTCCGCCCCGTGCGAGGTGAGTTCAACCCGGGGAAGACATCGCTTCGCTTGTCTTCTGGGTGGGAGGGGTTCGATCCCCTGTGACCTGTGCTAACAAAAAAGCAGGTACGTTTCCGCACCTGCTAGATTCTTCTGGTGGAGATGATGGGGATCGAGTGCTCGCTTCGCTCGCGCTCTTTCCCTCCCTCGCAAGCTCGGTCGGGCAAATTCCTAAAAATAGCCCACTGGGCTATTTTCTCAACGGAATTTCACCTCATCGGTTCGATCCCCTTGGACCTGTAAAAACAAAAAGCAGGTACGTTTCCGCACCTGCTAGATTCTTCTGGTGGAGATGATGGGGA
>CAZQWR010000086.1:0-2729 GCA_964597085.1 uncultured Cryptobacterium sp. | reverse complement strand
ATCCCCTTGGACCTGTAAAAACAAAAAGCAGGTACGTTTCCGCACCTGCTAGATTTTTCTGGTGGAGATGATGGGGATCGAACCCACGACCTCAACATTGCGAACGTTGCGCTCTCCCAACTGAGCTACATCCCCAGCGAGTTGTTATTTAACCTCACGTATTCGGGGCTTGTCAAGCAGCCAAATGGGTGGTGGCGTGATAGAATCTGTACGTTTGAACATCGAACAGGAGGATTCATGAAGGCACTCATTCCTGCTGCTGGCCTGGGCAGCCGTTTCTTGCCCGCAACCAAAGCTCAACCCAAGGAAATGCTTCTTGTGGTAGACCGCCCGGTTATCCAATACGTGGTAGAGGAAGGCCTTGCCTCCGCTGCCGATGAGGTTGTTATCATCAACAGCCGCGATAAGAAGTCCATTGAAGAGCACTTCACTCCCAACCCCGAGCTGGAAGCCGAGCTTCGCTCCCGCGGTAAAGACAAGTACGCCGACAAGGTAGCCCACGCTGGCAACCTCAATGTCAGCTACGTGTACCAGGATGAGCCTCTTGGTTTGGGACATGCCGTTCATTGCGCTGCCGAAAAGACGGGCAATGAGCCGTTCTTCGTGTTGTTGGGCGATGTTATCGTTCCCGATAACCAGATGCTTATCAAGATGAAGGAAGTTTCCGACGCTCATAACGGTGCAAGCGTTATCGCTGTTCTGCCTGTTCCTGATGATCAGGTAGATCGCTTTGGCGTTATTGCCGGCGAAAAGCTTTCCGATGATGTTTGGAAGGTAAACTCCCTGGTTGAAAAGCCTGCGCTGGAAGATGCTCCTTCCAACCTGGCGGTATTCGGCCGTTATCTTCTTACGCCCCGCGTTATGGAACTTTTGGCTGACGCCAAGCCGGGCGCCGGCAACGAGATTCAGCTTACCGATGCGCTTGACGCCCTTCTTCAGGAAGAGGAAATGTACGCTCTGGTAATCGATCCCGACGACGGCTTCGATACCGGCACGGTGGAAAGCTGGTTGGACACCAACAACCGCCTTTACAAGAAGTTCAACGGCTAATTGCCGGTTGAATAAAAGCTTGCGGTTCGGAGCGGCTGGGGAAACCCGGCCGCTTTTTTGCTGCTGGGCGTAGCCGCAGCGTCATTCCGTTTCCTGAGAATAAAAGAGAGGGGCCCGCCCGAGAGGGGATCTCGGCGGGCCCACAAGGAGGGAGTTCCGGTGCCTATAAATTGGGGATCTGGCACCGACTGCTTTTGGGGAAAGCAGTTGCAAATTGGGAGGGGACCACATTTGCTACATCAAAATATACGAGCGTTGAACGCCTTTCTCAAGACCTTTTAGACGGGTTGGTTGTGTGAACGGGTTCAAATGCATGTATGAACGGGTTCACTTTGTTCTTCTTCACAGCTCCTTCATATTTGGTCTGTTTTGGATCGATTTTCGTTTTGTTTCAAGCGCGTTTCGCAACACTCGGGGAGATATCGCCTACTTGTCTCGAAAAATAGGAAAAGTGGCAATTTTTACCGCAAAAGTATGATAAGAAGTCCAGCTCCCCGCTGTCCTTTATAATGGTTTTCCTTAAAGAAAAGCCACCGCTCAAACGTGCGGTTTTCAACCGAAAGGGTTGCTGCTATGCCCGATATTCAAATGCGTTTCAACAAGGACATGCTGGTGCTTTCCACTCCCTTGGAATACCAGCTGGCTGCTCAGGGTTTCGAGGGCACCTCCGACCGTGAATACGTGGTTATGAACGAACCTGAGCTCATTGAAGAGGCCTTCAAATTTGAAAAGACCTTGGGCGTGCCTGTGTTCGTAAGCCCCACCGAAGGCATTACCCAGGCGCGTTTGGCTCACGCTCGCTTCGAGGGGCAGGGCGCCGAAATGGCCCGCATCGCTTACGAGGCAGGTGCGCAGTTTTCGCCGCAGCACTACGTAGCGGCCATCGGTCCCACGGGCCTTCCGCTCGACCCAACCAGCGCAACGTCTCTGAAACAGTCGAAGGCCCAGTACCATGATGCAGTTCTGCAGCTTGCTGAATATCCCTTCGATGCTCTGTATTTCACCGGTTTTGAAAACCTGCATGATGCACAGTGCGCACTTATGGGAGCCCGCGCGGTGTACGACGGGCCGGTGTTTATGAGCTTGGTTCCGCAGGCAGGTGGCTTGTTCCCTTGCGGGCGCACTCTTTCCGAAGCGGTGCAGATGTGCGACGAGTACGGAGCCAGCGTAATAGGTATTGTTTCCAGCGCCCCTGCGGCCATGCTCTATTCCTTTGCTAAGGACATGGCCAAGGCAACCAGCAAGCCCTTGCTGGTGGACATCAAGGTAAATGAAGTTAACAAGCGCCAGTTCGAGCCCACCGAAGCCAATCCGTATCCTACGGCAGACACCTTGGTAGACGTTGCCCTCGGTCTGCGTGCGCGCGGCATCGAGTTCCTGCGCGCTTCCGGCGCGGCAACGCCTGCCTACACCGGTGCCTTGTTGGCCACTGTAACCGGCATGGATGTGGTGGTTTCTCAATAGCCTTACGTTTGGGGCTCTACGCATTCGGGTGCAGCTTTTGCGCTGCTGAGCGTAAGCTGCTTGAACTTGGAACTGCGTCTTCGGGCGCTTCAACTTGAGGGGAGGCCGCGCATGGCACGGCAGAAGAGCGCCGATTACGGCGTGCTGCAGGAATTCGTGGACCGCTTGTTCGCGGCGTGTGAAGACTATATGCGCTTAGAGGTGGTTTTGGAAGC
>CAZQWR010000085.1:0-6827 GCA_964597085.1 uncultured Cryptobacterium sp. | reverse complement strand
AAGCCAATCGAATCCCCAGCTCTCCGCCAGATTGTATTACGCCGCCCTAACGGGGCGGCGTTTTTTTCGCATGGGACGTCATGACGCTGCCACCTCGCCCACGCTGTCCACTCCGCTGTACTCCGCATCACCACCTTGCGTGCCATAATGTAGGTATCGCAACGTTAGGGGGCTGTGCCATGGGATTCCTTCGACACATAATCAAGAACAACGGCACATCGGGCTTGGAGCAGAATTCGGGCAACATGCGCTACGACGTTACGCAGCCTGGCAACGGCCCAACCATCGTGCTCAGCCAAAATGGAAACGTACGCACCGTTATTAGACCAAACGGTCAAATTGCCCAAGAGTGGGAAAATGGCAACCTACGTTTCTCGTCAGATAAAAACGGGTTCGACACCTTGCTCTAGCCCGAATAAAAATCCAATTAAAAGAACGGTCGCCCTTTGGGGCGGCCGTTCTTTGTTTTTTGGAACAACAAGCCCTGCAATAACGCCATGCCCTCATCTCATCGGCTCCGCGGGGCTTCGCCAAATTTCAACATTTTGAAATTTGAGATTTTGCCACGCGCACAAAAAGGCCGCCCGAAGGCGGCCCTGAATTGCTAGAGCGGTTATTCCTCCGCCCTGCTCGTTTCCGAACACGGCTGCTCCCTACTCCACTTATTTCTGGGTGGAAGGGTCGGTAGGCGCGGTGCTCATGTTCACCGCTGGAGCGCTGGCGGAATTGCCTTGGCCGAAGCTCACTACAGGCGCACCAGCCGCAGCGGCATTGGCATCGAAGCTTTCCTTCTTGGTAAAGCCGAACATGCCGGCCACCAACACGCCGGGGAACGTTTGGATGGCGTTGTTGAACTGCATAACAACATCGTTGTAGCTCTGGCGCATGTAGCTGATTTTGTCTTCAGTAGAAGTAAGCTCCGACTGAAGCTGCTGGAAGTTCACGTTCGCCTTCAAATCGGGGTACGCCTCAGAAACGGCGAACAGGCTCTTCAGCGTGCCGGTAAGCACGTTATCGGCGGCCATCTTGGCTTCAGGCGTGGTTGCGTTGGCAACGGCGCTGCGTGCCTGCGTAACCTTTTCCAGCGTGCCGCTTTCGTGTGCGGCATAGCCCTTCACGGTTTCAACCAGGTTGGGAATAAGGTCCAGGCGGCGCTGGAGCTGAACATCTATCTGCGCCCAAGCGTTATCTACCTTGTTGCGCAGCTGAACCAGGTTGTTGTACAGCGCGATGAGGATGATTGCCAGCACAACGATGATGGCAACGATTACGATCACAGCAATCATGGTTACTCCTTAAAGTTTGCGTTTAGCAGCAGTTTATACGTTTTCAACTATGGCGGCGCCCAGCGGTGAGAAAGACGTTACCCTGCACCACCACTCGTGCTTGTGCGCATCTACCGAAGCCTCGGTTGCGGCTTCGTATGAATCGCAGATAAGGCACACTGCCGAACCGCTGCCGCACACAACGCTTCCCGTTACGCCAGCCTGCCCCTTTGCCCATTCCACCACTTCGGCAACCTGAGGCTCAACCGCACAAGCTGCCTGCGTAAGGTTGTTCCAGGGCTCAACCTGCGAAGCCTCGGTATAGCCCGCAAGCGTTGCCAGGTACTCTGCCGAGGGAAGCTGCGGGTTGGCATCGAATTCGGCATAGGCCTTGGCAGTGGAAACGCCCGCATCGGGGCGGACCAGCAGCACGAAGCCCTTACGCGTTGCCAAGGAAGCCTCGAATACCTCACCCTTGCCGGAAAGGCGCGTACAGCCGCCGTGCAGGAAAAACGTTACGTCGGCGCCCAGGCGAGCCGCCACCGCAAGCACCTGTTCACTAGCAGGGTCCACACCCCAAAGCGTTGCCGCGCCCAGTAACGCAGCAGCCGCGTTGGAAGAGCCGCCGCCCAGGCCAGCCTGCGCGGGGATTACCTTGTTCAGCACCATTTCGATGGTTTCATCTTCATTGCGCCCCAGCTCGGCAGCCAGTTCCTTAACTGCACGGTATGCAATGTTTTCTTCCGCGGTTACATCCAAAGGGTCGATGGTAAAAGAGGTTTCGCACTTCAGAACAATGTGCAGTCCCTCGCCCGAGCCCTCGTCGCTCAAACGACGCATGGAAAGCGTGTCGTGCAGCGCCAGCGCGTGCATGATGGTGTCCACGCTGTGGAAGCCATCTTCGCGCTTTTCGCCCATGGCCAGCACCAAGTTCACCTTTGCCGGCGAAATGATCTTCACCATGTTGCTTGCGGAAAGTCCTTCGATTTGCATGTTTTGCACCCCTTTGGGTCGTTATTCGTTGCCTATGGCAACCTGCGTTGCCTCTTCGCTGCGCAATGCGGCTTTACGGGCTTTGTTGCGCTTTCGTTTTTCCTTGAAAAAGCTCTTCAGCAGCTGGGAGCTTTCCTCGGCGCACACGCCGGGCGTTACCTCGAACACATGGTTCAGGCGCTCGTCGGCGTTTACCTGGTAGAGCGAGCCTAACGCGCCGGCCTTCGGGTCGAAGGCGCCGAACACGCAGCGGCCAATGCGCGCCTGGTGCATAAGCCCCGCGCACATAACGCACGGCTCAAGCGTAACGTACACCGTGCAATCGGAAAGGCGCCACACGCCCAACGCTTCGGACGCTTGCTTCAGCGCCAAGAATTCCGCATGGCCCGCCGGGTCGGCATCGGTTTCGCGCCTGTTGCAGGCGCTTGCCAGCACTTCGCCGTTGCGCACAACAACAGCGCCAATAGGCACTTCGTCCAACTCAGCGGCCTTTTGCGCCTGGTCAAGCGCCATGTGCATGAACTGAATATCTTGAGCCTGCGCGGCTTCTGGCTGCATCTTTCACCACCAAATATGCTATCCTAAGCCCTGCTATCCGGAGGAATGGCAGAGTGGTTGAATGCGGCGGTCTTGAAAACCGTTGTGCCGCAAGGCACCGTGGGTTCAAATCCTACTTCCTCCGCCACACATCCAAAGCCCGCTCAACGCGGGCTTTTTCATTTTAGTGGAACTTACGCCCTGGGCTACCAAGCAACGGCAAGGCTTCGCAAACGCACCGCGCACAGGGAGTGCGCCGCGCAGGACGTGCAAAAGCGGTTCCGCGTCGAAGTTAGCGCCCTTACAAAAACCGAAGCCCGCAAACCTGGCCCGCGAGCAAAAACCAGCCGCCTTTTCCCAGCAATGGAAGCACCCGAAAACCAGTGCGCAAAGCCGAACTTCAGTGAACCCATTTTCTGCAAAGCAAAAAACGCGCCCACCGAACTAGCGAGCGCGCTGTGGGACCGAATGAATTTAGCCTTAAGAAAAGAACCGTTCCATCACATACGGAACGGGCAGGTTGCAGCCACACCATTGGCGCTCGGCTATAGCGGCCTGCTGAACGAACACGCCCACGCCGTCTACCACCTGACAGCCCGCCTTGGCGGCCATAGCCAAGAGCTCGGTTTCGCGGGGAACGTACACCATGTCGGCCACAATCAAGTCGCTGCGCAGCATATCAGCCTGCACCAAACAGCCTGGGTTAGAAAGCGTGCCCACGTTGGTGGCGTTCACCAGCAACGCTGATTCAGAAATGGAAGCGCGCAGCTGCTCCTCGTTTTCCAGCGGATACTGGTTTACCTTGCAATCGGAATACTGCGCCAAACGCGCCAGGGTTTCGCGAAAGCCCAGCAGGAACTTATCGTTGCGATTGAAAACATCAATCTGCGAAACGCCGTCGAGCGCAGCCTGCACCACAACAGCAGAAGCCGCTCCGCCCGTACCCAGCACAGTGATTTTCTTGCCCAGCACATTCACACCGTTCATAACCAAGTTGCGCATGAACGCCGCGCCATCGGCGTTGTCGCCCAGCGAGCGACCGTTCAAGATAGTTACGGTGTTCACTGCACCCATGATTTCCGCCACGGTAGAAACCTCGTGCAAGTACGGCACAATGGCCTTCTTGTAGGGCGAGGTTACGTTGTAGCCCAGGTAGCCCAACGCCTCCATGCCGCGTACGGCAACCTCCAGGTTGTCGCGCTCAACATCGTGCGCGGTATACACAAAGTCGTAGCCCATCTTCTGGAACACGGCATTGTGCAGCTCGGGCGAAGTAGAATTGGCAACGGGGTGGCCAATAAGGCCCACCATCCTGGTTGTGCCCGTGATGTTGCTCGTTGCGTCCATTTGCCCTTCCCCGCTCGTAGTTCGGCAGCCGTTGCAGCCGCTCTTTTGTCGAACCATTTTAACGTGATGGCGGGCAGTAATTGAAAACCAGGGCAAAACACCCCGTTCATGCGCCGATTCAAGCCTTTCCCGCCCTGCGCAATGCACATAAGCGTTGTGGGCACCATTCGTTGGCGAAACACCGCCGCTCAAGTTGGCGCAGCCCGCGAGCATGACAGCCACCAATATGCGCGCAGGCGAAAAGCCCACAGCAAACGAGCGTGCGCACGCGCCAAGCAAAGCGCCCGCGCACAGCCTTTCGGGCTAGCCTTCCATCTCTTCGGCAACCAGCAGCCATTCCTCTTCAAGCGAGCCGATGCGCTCTTCAAGCTCATGGATGGTTTCCTGCGCCTTGCCCAGGGCCTCATAATCGTACGGGTCCACTTCCAAAAGCGCGGCCTTGGCCTGCTCCAGCTTCTTTTCCTGGGTCTTCATCTTGTTTTCGATGGAACGTGCCTGCTTCTTCAGCTCGCGCATCTGCGCGGCGGAAAGGCCGCTTTCCTTGGGCGCAGCAGCGGCCGAAGCGGGCTTGCCAGCCTTGGCCTGCCCACCCGCCTTGGCAGCGCGGCTTTCTTCCAGCAGCTCCAAGTACTCGTCCACGCCACGCGGACAGTGCGTAAGCTTGCCGTCGATGAGTGCAAACTGGTCATCCGTAACGCGCTCCATGAGGTAACGGTCGTGGCTTACCACGATGAGCGTGCCGGGCCACGTGTCCAGCAGGTTTTCCATGGCCACCATCATGTCGGTGTCCAAGTCGTTGCTAGGCTCGTCCAAAATAAGCACGTTGGGCGAATCCAACAGAATGAGCATGAGCATAAGACGGCGCTTCTGCCCGCCCGAAAGCGTTTCCACCGGCATGTTCAAATGCGCATTGGTGAAGCCCAGCTGCTCCAACAGCTGTGCCGGCGTTACTTCTTTGCCGTCTATCATGTAGCGCGTGTTATAGCGCGTTAGAATCTCGCGCACGCGGTCGGTCTTGAACTTTTCCAGTTCTTCAAGCTTCTGCGAAAGAAAGGCGAACTTCACCGTTTTGCCTATCTTCACGCGGCCAGCCTGCGGGCGAAGCTTGCCCTGAACAATATCCAGCAAGGTAGATTTGCCAGCGCCGTTGGCACCCATAAGGCCATAGCGATCGCCCGGGCCAATCATCCAAGTTACCTGGTCAAGCACCTTGTTTTCGCCATACGAAAACGTGGCGTCTATCACGTCCACGCACTTCTTGCCCAAGCGCGAAATTGCCGCGCGCTTCAGTTCGGTGGTGTTACGGATGGGCGGCTCCTGAGCCACCAGCGCCTGCGCCGTTTCCATATGGAAGCGCGGTTTGGTGGAACGAGCGCGGGCCCCGCGCGAAAGCCAGGCAAGCTCGCGGCGCACCAGGTTCTGGCGCTTCTGTTCGGCCACCGCCGCCTGGCGCTGACGCTCAACGCGCTGCAGAATGTAGGCTGAATAGCCGCCTTCAAACGGCTCAGCCACGCCATCGTGCACTTCCAGCATGCGAAGGCACACTTCGTCCAAGAACCAGCGGTCGTGCGTTACCACTACCAGCGCACCGTTGCCGCGCGAAAAGCGCTGCTTCAAGTGCTGCGCCAGCCAGTTGATAGCCACGACGTCCAAGTGGTTGGTGGGCTCGTCAAGCAGCAGAACATCAGCATCGGCCACCAGCACGCGCGTAAGGTCAACGCGGCGGCGCTGGCCGCCCGAAAGCTCACCTACCGGCGCATCCCAATCAAGGTCGCCAATCATGCCGTCGATTATCTGGCGAATGCGCGCATCGCTAGCCCATTCGTACTCGGGCACATCGCCAACCACGTTCCAGCCAACCGAACGGTCGTTAGTCAAGGAATCGGTCTGTCGCAGCGAGGCAAAGCGCACCCCGCCGGTACGCAGAACACGGCCATCATCGGGCTCAACCGTACCGTCGAACAGCCCCAGCAGCGAAGATTTGCCATCGCCGTTGCGACCGACCACGCCTACCATGTCGCCATCGTCCACGCCCAAAGAAAGCGATTCGAAGATGGTTTTGGTGGGGTATTCCAAATGCACGTTTTCGCAGCCGAATAGAAAGGCCATGCGTTCTCCTTTGCCTCATGCCCGCAAATGCGAGCACATTAGAGTATATCCGCCGCGCCCAACCGTTGCCGCCCAAAGAAGTCCTTTACGCGAAACCACGCATGCGCCGTCATGCTGGCGCACCCATTTTGCTATAGTTCGCTTCATGGATTCGCAAAGCGAAAAGATCGGCTTCGTGCTCATGAACACCGGCACGCCTGATTCCCCCGACCCGAGGGATATCAAGCCGTACCTTATCGAGTTCCTGTCCGATCCAAACCTCATCCACATGCCCCGCGCACTGTGGCTGCCCATCCTTCACCTGTTCATCGCCAACAAACGTCCGAAAAAGACTGCGCCGCGATACGAGAAGATCTGGACCCCAGAAGGCTCGCCCTTCATCATCGATTCGCGCCTTCAAACGCAAGGCATCAACCAGCGCTTCCAGGAAAAGGGCATCAACGCAATAGCCAAACTGGGAATGCGCTACGGCAACCCCTCCCTCGATACCGCGCTGAACGGGCTTGAGGCCGCAGGCTGCAAGAAAATCATCGCCTTTCCGCTGTTTCCGCAAACCGCCCACTGCACCGTAGGCAG
>CAZQWR010000084.1:0-6945 GCA_964597085.1 uncultured Cryptobacterium sp. | reverse complement strand
GTTCCTTCGCATTTGCACCTGAATGCGACCTATCTTTTCGAAGCCGATCCAGGCGAAGCCACGCGAATTGCACCCGAAGAGAATTCCGGGATTAGATGGATGGCTTTCGAAGAGGCACTTGCTGCCAGCACCGAGCCTTGGATGGTGGAGCACGTTTACAAAAAGCTTGTCCAGCGTTCGCGTTCTTAAAGCCACATTCGCAAAGTCCTACCCCGTGCAGGCCCCCACCGCAACAACGCGTTAGAATCTTTCGTCAAGAGCAAAGCGAAAGGAATCATCGCGCATGTCGAAAGCATCCGAATACAGCGAAGCAAGGGCGATGCTCAACGTTTTTGCCGCTGGTGTGCTCTGGGGCTTGGTGGGGCCCTTGGTGAAGCTGATGGAAATAAACGGATCCACTGCTGGCGCCACAAGCTTTGTTCGCATGCTTTTTGCCGCCCTGATAATGGGCGCCTTCACCATTTGGAAGGTTGGGCTCAAATCCTTCAAACTCGACTGGAAAACGTTAGCTTGGTGCGCAGCGCTGGGCATTATTTGCAACGGCATTTACAACATCGTATACACCATGGCCATTGCCAATGCGGGCATTGCCGTTAGCGCCGTTCTGCTTAACACGGCGCCCATTTTCACCACCATAGCTTCGGTGCTCCTGTTTCGCGAAGGCGTGAGCTTGCTCAAGGTCTTAGCTTTGGCTGTTAACGTTGTGGGCGCTTCACTAGCGGCAACAGGCGGCCAGTTCGACTTGGCGGTTATTTCTATTTTCGGAATCCTTTGCGGCGTGGCATCCGCATTCACCTACGGCATGGCAGCCATTTTCAGCCGCATGGCAGGCAGCGGGACCAATTCTTATGTCATGACCACTTACAGCTTCGTATTTGCTGCGCTTTCAGTGGCAATAATTTCCCAGCCGTGGCAAACGCCCGAAGCTTTCAACCTTTCGGTACTGGGCTATGGATTCATCCTGGCGCTGCTGCCCACATCCATTGCCTACCTCATCTACTACAAAGGCGTGCTGAGCATGCGCGAAACCAGCAAGGTGCCCGTTATTGCTTCGGTGGAGATGGTGGCAACATCGCTAGTAAGCGTTACCTTCTTCGGCGAAACGCTGAATGCCGTAGCTATTGCGGGCATTGTTTTGGTTATTGCATCCATTGCGATGATGAGCATAAAGCCCCGTGCGAAGAAGCCGGCAAAAACCGCCTAGTCGCAAAAGCCCAGGCGGTTGGAAATTTGCAAAGCCCCATTGCCCAACGAAACCCAATCGCAAGAGCCCGACCTAAACGCATGCGCATCGCCGCAGCTCAACGCACCGCATCCTAGCTCAGGAGACCCGTGGAAATAGCCAGCAAAAAGGCTGGCAGGCAAAGGTTACACTCCCTGCTTGACATAGGCGCGTTTACGAACAATGAAGAACAGCGTAATCATGGTTACGCCGCAAACAACCCAACTGATGGGATAGATAAGCATCAGGTTCTCAAACGAGCGCACAAACGGGAAGATGGTGTAAACGTACACGATTCGCAAGATGCACGAACCGATAATAACCACCACGGTAGGCGCAACCGACCAGCCCATGCCTCGCATGCCAGCAGCAGTAACCTCGTAGGAAGTGGGCATGAATTCCAACAACCCAACAATGCGCAATCGGCTGAAGCCAAAGGCCAAAACCGCCGCATCGCCCGTGAAAATACCCAAACTGATGTCGCCGCCCAAAACAAACACCAAGCACAGCACCACAGAAGTGCAAAGCGAAGCGAAGAAGCAGAACAACATAATGCGGTCGCAGCGCTTGTAGTTGCGGGCAGCATAGTTCTGCCCAATGAACGTTACCGCCGCCTGGGAAAACGCATTGATAAAGAAGAAAGTGTAAATCTCGTAGTTCTGCGCAGCAGAAGAGCCTGCAGTTGCGGCAGCGCCGAAATCGTTGATGGCTCCCTGTACCGCCAAATTGGCAATACTGAACACGGCACCCTGAACAGCGGCGGGGATACCCACCTGGAGCATAGTGCGCAGGTCGGTTTTGTACAGATGCATGCCGCGAAGGCATAGGCGGTATTCTTCCTCTTCGCGAAGCAAGAACGCCACAATAATGGCGGCTGCAACAGCATCGGCAACCACCGTAGCAAGCGCAATACCAAACACGCCCATATGGAGCATATCCACCGCAACAAAGTCGAGCGCAACGTTCAGGAAGGCCGCAGCCGCAAGCGCATAAAGAGGGCGCTTGGTATCGCCCTTGGCGCGCAGCACGGCAGACCCAAGGTTGTAAACAACCAAGAACACTACACCAACGAAGTAAACATGCAGGTAAAGCACACCATCGTCCCAGGCTTCCGCAGGCATGGAAACCCAACCAAGGATAAGATCGGTAGAAGCATAGCCGGCAATGGCGATAACCACCGAAGCGGCAATGGCAACAATGGCAGTGGTTTGCACGGCGCCGCGGATTTTCCCAATGTCGTCATGGCCGATGTGCACGGCAATAACAACATTCACGCCCACGGCAAGGCCTGAAAACAGCGCTACGAATAACGAAATCACTGGCGCTACGCCACCAACGGCGGCAAGCGAGGCGCTGCCCAGCCATTGGCCGGCAAACAAGGAATCGGTGGAATTGAGCAGTTGCTGCAAGATGCTTGCCAAGGCAAGCGGAATGGCAAACAGGATGATTTTCCCAGCTAGAGGGCCGTGCAGCATATCGATGCTATTCGTTTTCTTGGCGCTCTTTGAGCTCACGCAACCATCCCTTTCATCTCCATTTGAAAGGTTACTACTCAAACTAATTTGCTCTGTATAGTTTTAAGCAATAAGGGATACAAGCAACATATTGCGCTAAGCAATATCGAAAGGCTCGAGCGCACGACCAAAGATGCCCTTCATATAGGCAATGGCAAGACCGTAGTTCACCATAGGCACCCCGGCAGCTTCAGCTGAGCTCATGCGCCAATGCATTTCCTTGGGGTTTATCATGCAGCCACCGCAATGCACCACCAAATCGTACTCAGACACATCGGCGGGAAACTCGCGCCCGGAGGTAAAGCCGAACCGCGGTTCCGCACCGCAACATTCGCGGATCCATGCAGGCATCTTCACGGTGCCGATGTCTTCGCACTGGCGATGATGCGTGCAGGCTTCACTTACCAGGACGCGGCTTTCGTTGGTGAGCTCCCCTATCTTTGCAGCGCTGGCGGCCAGTTGGGCAAGCTCGCCTTTGTAGCGGGCCATAAGAATGGAAAACGAGGTGAGCTGGATGTTGGCTGGAACCACCTGCGCAACAAACTCGAATGCCTGCGAGTCGGTTACCACCAAGCGCACCTTAGGCAAAGATTCCAACGTTGCCGCAAGCTCTTCGGGCTGGCACACCAGCGCCGTTGCATGAGCGTCAAGCACATCACGCAGCACCATCTGCTGCGGCAAGATGATGCGGCCCTTCGGTGCCGCCGAATCGATGGGCATAACCAACACCACCACATCGCCAGGCGCCAGAAAGTCGCGCACCAGCACCTTTTCCTGCGCAGTACCAGAGCCAACACGCGCCATGGCCTCTTTCAGGTCGGCAATTCCTAAGCCGGTTTTTGCGCTCACCAATACCTGGGCGGCGGTCTCCGCGCCAGCTGCAGCGGCATTAGGGTAGGAGCCATCCAGCAAGTCGGCCTTGGTGAGCGCCAAGACGCAAGGAACGTTCTGCTTGGCGAAAAGCTTCAGCAGCTCGATTTCGGCCTGGGCGAAGCCCCGGGTAGCATCGGTTACCAACACGGCAATATCGCAACTGCGCAAAGCATCGCGGGTACGGCGAACGCGCTGGCCGCCCAATTTGCCCTCGTCATCGATGCCGGGAGTATCCACGATAACCACCGGGCCCAAGGGCAAAATCTCCATAGCCTTTATTACCGGGTCGGTAGTAGTGCCGGGAACATCGCTTACCAGGGCAACTTCCTGGTTGCACACGGCGTTAACCAGGCTCGACTTACCCGCATTGCGCAAACCGAAGAAGCCAATGCGCACACGCTCGCCCGAAGGGGTTTGGTTCATTCCTACGCTCATGATCTGCACCGCCTAGAATCGGAAATCGCGGCCCGTACCGGCTTTGATGGCCTCGATGGCCACAGCGCACTTCGCACGGCGCTCGGCACTGGCAACCTTTTCAAGCTCGGTGCCGAGCAAGGCAAAGCCCTTCTTCTTAGTTTCGGGCGTTGCGTAATCTACCAAGTATTCAGCCAACGTGGTAAGGGCATTGGGATGGCAGTAATTCAAAATCTGCCCGCTTTTACAGAACTGCATAAAACGGTCGCCCGTGCGACCGGCACGATAGCAAGCCGTGCAGAAGCTGGGAATATGCTTCTGGTCGATGAGCCACGAGATAACATCGTCGAGCGTGCGAGGGTCGCTTACATCGAACTGCTCGGTATCGTGCGGACGCACCTCTTCGGTGTAGCCGCCCACGCTGGTGCGGCTACCGCCCGAAATCTGACTGATGCCGTACTGCAGCGCGTGCTGGCGAACCAGCTCGTTTTCACGCGTGGAAATGATCATGCCCGTGTAAGGCACGGTAATGCGAATGAGCGCAATGATCTTTTCAAACGTTTCATCGGGAATGCCGTTGTCGAAGGCATCCGGGTTGATGTCCATTGCAGGCTTCACGCGCGGCACCGAAATGGTGTGAGGCCCAACGCCATAGGTTGCCTCCAAGTGCTCGGCGTGCATGATGAGGCCCGCGAATTCATAGCGGTACCCTTGCAAGCCGAACAACACACCCAAGCCCACATCATCGATGCCACCCTGCATGGCGCGGTCCATGGCCTCGGTGTGCCAGTTGTAGTCGCGCTTGGGACCGGTTGGGTGAAGCACTTGGTAGCCCATCTTGTTGTAGGTTTCCTGGAACAGGATGTAGGTGCCTATCTCGGCTTCTTTGAGCATGCGGTACTCATCCACCGTGGTGGCGGCAATGTTCACATTGACACGGCGAATGGCACCGTTCTTGTGTTTCACCGAGTAAATAGTGTTCATGGATTCGAGGATGTACTCGATAGGGTTGCGTTTAGGGTCTTCGCCCGCTTCGATGGCCAAGCGCTTGTGGCCCATGTCTTGCAGGGCAATAACCTCGGCGCGAATCTCTTCCTGCGTAAGCTTGCGTCGAGGGATTTCCTTGTTCTTGGCGTGATACGGACAGTACAGGCACCCGTTCACGCAGTAGTTGGAAAGGTAAAGCGGCGCGAACAGAACAATGCGGTTGCCGTAATAGGCCTGCTTGATGTCGTGCGCCAAGCGTTTGATGGCATCGTTGACGCCAGGGTCTTCGCAAGCAAGCAGCACGCTGGCCTCGCGATGAGTGATCATGGTGCCGTGCTCGTTGGCGGGGTTCAGGTGCGGCTTGCACTTTTCCAAGATTTTGTAGCAAAGCTCAACATCGTCCTTATGCGCATCGGCATAAGCAATGGTGTCTAAAATCTCAGCGTCGTTGATGAACTCATCGGCGCATTGCGACTTTGGATTGTATTCATAACCCATAGGGTCCTTCTTCCTTCATGGTTTCTGGAAACTGCTCCGCAGTTTTGCAAAGCAACGTACGCCGGCCGCGCGAAGGCGAACCAAGCAGTTGCAGCTAGCTGGCTCCAGATCCAACCGCTGCAACGAACCCCGCACCAAGGCCGGGCGGCATAGGAGCAACATCTCCCCTATCCACCGCAAGTTCGTAGCCGATGGAAAGCATGCGCGCGCCAAGGCAACCGCGGCATTCAGCGGCCTCTTCGCCCGTGCATATCTTGCCATCGTACAAATCGTAGTCCTTGCGATGCGCCACCGGCGAAAGGTTCGGCATAACCACGTTGGCGCCGGCCAGAATGCCCATTTCGCGGCCATCGGGAGCAATGGTACCCAACGCCGTAGTGGCAGGAAGCAAAATATTGGGCTTTATAAGGCGAATGATTGAAAGCAAGAAACAGGTAAGCGCCACCGTACCCTGCGGGTAGCACGCAAAGGGCGTGGCGTGGTGCGGAACAAACGGACCGATGCCGCACATTTCTGGCTGGAATTCCTCAATGAACTTAAGGTCGCATGCAAGGTCGGCCGCCGTCTGGAACGGGGCACCTACCATAAAGCCCGCTCCAACGGCATAGCCAGCGCTTCGCAGATCTTGCAAGCAACGCATGCGCGAACCAAGCGTCATGCCCGCTGGGTGCCAACGCCCGTAAAGCTGAGGGCTGACCGTTTCGTGACGAAGCAGGTAGCGCTCAGCGCCAGCAGCATACAAGCGCTCGTAGCTTTCGCGACTGCGCTGCCCAAAGGAAAGGGTCACCACACAATCGGAGTGCTTTTCGCGGATGCCGTGAACCACCTTGCACAAAAACTCGTCGGTAAAGGCCGGATCTTCCCCGCCCTGCAGAACAAACGTACGAAAGCCCAGCTCGTAGCCTTCGTCGGCGCACTGGAGTATCTCTTCGACCGAAAGCCGGTACCTGCGCGCCTGCGAATTCGAACGGCGGATGCCGCAATACAGGCAGTTGTTTTTACAGTAGCTGGAAGCCTCGATGAGGCCACGGGTGAATACAGCGTTGCCATACACCTGCCTGCGCACGGCAACTGCCTGTTCAGCCAAAAAAGAAGCAAGCTCGGGGGTATAGCCCGCAACAAGACGCTCGTACTCCTTGAGTTCAAGCGACCTGTTGCAGCACAGCTTTTGGGCCAAACCCAAAAGCTCGCCGGTATTCCCCGAGCCTGCAGGCAATTAGATTTCCCAGGCTTCCTGGTTGGTATGCAGCAGCTCTTCGGCCTTTTCGGAAAGCGGCTTTTCGAGCAGCGTGCCGTAAAGCTCCTGAATGGCAGGGTTCTCGTGTGAATAGCGCAGTGCATCGTTCTGGTCCAGCTTGTTCAGCACGGCAGCGCGTGCGTTGCCCAACTCGCAGTTGAAGGCAATGGGCTGTCCACCGCCAGCAACACAGCCACCAG
>CAZQWR010000083.1:0-6965 GCA_964597085.1 uncultured Cryptobacterium sp. | reverse complement strand
AGGATTGGAGTGGCAATGGAAGAGCATACCGACCTTCGCATCGTAAAAACGCTTGAGGCCATACACAACTCATTTGAAGCCCTTGCCACTAAACAGGAACTGGCAACCATCACGGTAGCCGAGCTATGCCGCGATGCGCGCATAAGCAAGAAAACGTTCTACCGCCACTACCCCGATTTGAATGCGCTTATTGCCGAATACCAAGATGCCCTTATAGATGAGCTCATCGAAGAAACGAAGGGGCTAACCCTGCCCGAAAACACCGCCGTGTTTGCCGTGCAGCTGGTTCGCTCGCTTTGCAGCGCCGGCGCCAAGCACAAGCTGAACGAGCGCATTGTTTGCTATGCACGCAAATCAGAGTTCTGCCAGCAGATGATCGAAAAGGAGCTGCACCTAGGCCATATCGACGACCGAGGCTTTGGCAGCCTTTCCGGCACCGAGATTTCCACGGTACTGGTGTTCGTGCACTCTACCTGCGTAACGCTTTACCAGCACTGGGTTGCCGGCGGCAAGCGCATGAGCGCCAAGCGCCTAAGCGAAATGGCGGCAACGCTTGCCACCAATGGCGTTACCTCCTTGAAGTAGGCTTGCGCCTTCTAGCCTTGCCCGTTGCCTTCAAAGCTTCAAGCTGCTTCTTCAGCTGGTCATAATGCGCGCTTTCCGCAGGCGTCCATTCACCGAACAAAATCTGTTGAAGCGCTTCCGAGGCGCTCTTCCGCGCGCCCTTAACGGGGTAAAGAACTTCTTTTGCGCGATTTACCAAGTACACGCCTTCGAACAGGCTGCTTCGCTCCAGCTGAGCCAAGTTGCTAACTATCTGCTTGATGATGAGGTTATGGTGTGCTGGGTCGGTAGCGCGGGGAACCGTGCCCGCTATACGCATCTGCTCGTAACGGATTTGGCAGCTGATAAGCGAGATTTCCGGCTTTACCGCCATTACGGCAAGGTACACGCTGTAGCCGCGCTCCCTTAAAAGCATTGCCGTTTTCGTGGGCACTTCTGCCGTACGCAGCGTTCCCTCTACCGCCAGGTTGTAGCCGACCGTGGAAAGGGAATCAACCACTGCTTCGGTCATGGCGCCTGCCCAAGGAGCGGTGTAGCCAACCGATTCGGGGCCGTATTCCTTATCCAGCTGACGATACCGCGGGTGGTAGGAGCGGAAGCCATCGCCGTTCACAACGATCACGTTGTGCTTGAACCGCTCCTGAATCAAGCCATGCAAAGTTGTTTTACCGGCACCACTCTGACCTCCAAGCAAAAATGCCTGAGGCTTTACGCAGGGTGTTGCTTCGGGAAGCAGAGTAATGCGCGACAGGATACTGGATTTCGCCTCTTCGAATTCTTCCTGGGTATATGCACCAGGGTTGTTATCAGGTTCGTTAACCATGGAAAAACACCACTCTAAGCCGCACGCTCAGTGCAGTTGTCTACGAGTTTTTGCAGGCTATTCACGCGTCCACGCAGCTCCGCCTGCATAGTTTTAGAGGCGTTTTCCTCGTAGGTGATAGTAGGCTTCAACAGTGCCAACTCGCGGATAATGTCTTGCAGGAACACCATGCGCTCTTCGTTATTGGCCAGCTTGGCCTTGTCCAACGCACGAAATGCATCCGCCAACACCAACGAAACCTTTTCGTTCAATATTTCCTGGTCGAGCGTGATCATGTAGATATCGGTCATGTCCATTACATTGCCTTCCTCGTCGAGCGTGAGCAAGGAATACACGATGCTTTCGGCGTCTTCGCGCTGAGCATCGGGCAGCAGATGGCCATCACGCTGAATGCATTCAGCCATAAACTCCGGGTTATCTGCGGCACGGATAAGGTTCGCCATCGCCCGAGTAGGCTTCTGGCCGTTCTCGTAACGCGCCAAACTAGCTTCGCCTATGCCCAACACCTGGGAAAATGCCTTTTGCGTAAGGTGGTATTTGCCACGTACCTGCTTAATGTAGCTTGCATCCACTTCTTCGTTCATTGCTTCTCCTAGCGCTTGGATTTTGCGATTCTAGCAATCGTTTGATGGAAAGTATACTATCAATTGATAGGTTATAACGTCCAAAATTCTACCCATAAACGCTTTGACCAGGAGTTTAAAAACTTAACAACCAAGAATTACAACAAGAAAGAAATTTATAATTTGGCAAAAAATCAAGCTGGTGCACTCTTTTGATGGCTTCGCGCGCACCATTCGAACACGCCCGAGAGCGCCCGAAACCTGCGAACCAGAAGCGGAAGGTCGATCAACACGACAGAAGTTGACATTGCGAGCGCAAGGCAACAAGCACGCTAAAAATGAGAGCGCAAGAAAGGCACACAGTCCCATCCCGCAGGGCAGCCCTAAAACAAGCTTACCTGCTGGGGGTTCACCTTGTAGTCCACCGTGACCTCATCCAACAGCAGCTCAACCGCATGGGCGTCCCATTCCTTCAGGGATACCACGTAGCCGAATCCTCCCTGGCGCATAACCAGTTTGTCGCCCACCATGCCAATGCACAGGCCACCCAAATGACCGTCATGGCCTTCGGGAAGCGTTAGCGTGCTCACGTCGGGCGAAGGACCGCCAAAATAGAATGCGGAAAGATCCATAGGCTCTTCAGCCAAGCTGAAGCCAGCTTGAGCCACTTCGGGCACATCAGCAAGCTGCTGGCTACGAGCCTTAAGAACCTGAATGGCCTCTTCGGGGCGGTAAGGCTCTTCAGCAAGCAAACGTGCCTTCAGCGAAGCGCGCATGGTTTCCAAAATGCCCGGCTGGGAGCATAGCGCCGCCTCCAAAGCACGTGCTTCATCCGCATTCTCGAAACGCCCCACGATGCGCGCAGCCCTGGCCCCCTGCTCCAGCAAGCGCTCAATGCCGCGCGTTTCCGAGGAAATTCCCGCCTTCACATGCTGCTTGCTGAAATATGCCAAGTACACGTAATGCTTGGTTTGGTTATAGGCGCGCTGCTGCGGCGAAACCACTTCGGCATTGTAGAAAGAGGGGTTGAAACCAGTGGCTTCCTTGCAGGCAGGGCACATATCGTCTTTATCGGTGGGCAGAAGCTCCAGCGCAAGCGGGCACACGCTCTTTTCGTACGTAAGCAAGTCGAAACGGCCCACGCAATAACGCTGCGGCAACATCTTCATGCTGAAGCGCTTCCCTACCACTCCATAGCAATACTGCAATGCGCCCTGCACATCGTTCAACAGAAGGTAAGGACCTATTTCACCGTAACCGTGGCCGGCGTAAACAACGGTATGCCCTTCCAAAAATACAGACATGCGAAACCTCTGTTCGGTTCAAACGTTTTTTCACAACCAATAATACAGCGCAGCAAAACGCCACGCGCCCAAGAAATTACCCATGGTTAACTTAGATACCTCTGCGGAACAAGCCAGCAAATCCAACGCCGAAAAGCAATGCCGCAATTCTTCTTCGGAGCAAATAAAACATCTGCCGTGCAAGGCGTTTGAAACCCCCGCGTTCACCCCACGACCCAACTCGCAGTTCACCCCGCCCCACCACTTCAAGCGAACCAACGTACGCTGCCCAAAAAACGTAGTGCCCGTTTCATAAACCTACAAAATTAGTATGATTTAGCGAAACAGCTCTATTACCCAGCTGGCAAACAGGGTAGGATATGGGGAAACACAAGCGTTGCGCACGCCCGATTGTGCAACCGAATGCGAAAGAGGCCCCTTATGTTCAACGAAAACCTGGAATCCATCGTTGCAGGCATCGCGCAGAACTACAGCGCGAAGGAGATCTTCTTCACCGACCCAAACCACCACTTCCCTCACAGGAAAAAGGTAATCAATATCATCAAAGACCTGCGCCGTGTGATGTTCCCGCGCTACTTCGGCGACGAAACGCCCACAGGCACCAATCCTGAATACTTCATCGGCGAATCGCTTATCCGCATCGAAGATTCGCTGCGCCATGAGCTTAGCGAAGCACTGCTGTTCCAAAACAACGAGCTTTCCAACCAGGAAGTTGAAGAGCGTGTAGATGCCATCTGCGCCCACTTCTTTGGAAAGCTGCCCGAAATTCAGCGCATCCTACTCACCGATGTTCAGGCAGCCTTCGACGGCGACCCTGCCGCTCAGAGCAAGGAAGAGATCATTTTCAGCTACCCGGGCTTCTTCGCCATTTTCGTATACCGCATCGCCCATGAGCTGTATGTGCAGAAGGTGCCGCTTATCCCCCGCATCATGACCGAGTACGCCCACAGCGGTACCGGCGTTGACATTAACGCAGGCGCGCAAATTGGCGAATACTTCTTCATCGATCATGCAACCGGTGTGGTTATCGGCGAAACCACCGTCATTGGCAACCACGTTAAGATCTACCAGGGCGTTACCCTGGGCGCGCTTTCCACCCGCGCAGGCCAGAAGCTTGCCGGCGTGAAGCGCCACCCCACCATCGAAGACAACGTAACCATCTATTCCAACGCCAGCGTGCTTGGCGGCGAAACGGTGGTTGGCGAAGACACGGTTATTGCCGGCAGCGCCTTCGTTACCGAAAGCATTCCCGCCCATTCGCGCGTAAGCCTTGCCAGCCAGAAGGTTAACGTGCGCGAATCGAAGCCCAAGGCAAAAACCTGGGACTGCGAAAACTAAGCCCCCTCTACAATCTAGATGCAAGATCGCCCGCTTCATGCGGGCGTTCTTATTTTGTTAAGCCACAGTGTTCAAAGCAGCAAGCGCCTTTCCATGAAATCCGCGCGCTAGCGATTCAACCTAAAATGCCGCTTCCGAAGGGGATTGAAAACATGAGCTTCGCTGCGCATCACCCACCGGGAGACCAAGCAGAAATTCGGCAAGCGACCCCGCCATCTTGTTTGGCCGGCTGCCCCACCATCTTGAAAAGGCGCCGTGGCACAAAAACCCAACGCCCCATCCCTGCCGTACATGAGCGCAAAAAAGCTCCCGCAAAAATGCGGGAGCTCGCAAACATCTTTAAGCAGATGGAATTTAAACCTGCTATTCGGCAGGAACTTGAGCAGCTGAAACGGGAGCGGGTTCTTCAGGTGCATCCTCTTCGATGAAGTTGCCGAAGATAGGCTCACCGTCTTGCGAAAGCTCAACCATGCCAGTGAGCACGTCTACATACTGGTAAGACTGACGTGCGGCAGTGCCGCGCTTGCGCTGCACTTCCATGATGAACAGCTGCGGGTGAACCTGCTTCAGCTCGCCTTCGCTTTCCACGATCTTGGAGCGGCCCATGTTGGCTCGAACCTTCAGCTTCTGGCCAACGTACTGGCTAAGCGTTTCGTGGATGTTGTCGATAATCTGTGCCTGTTTTGCGAGATCCATATAGTGACATTCTTTCGATTTTGGACATAAAAATACTGGGCTAGTCTAACACCGCGCCGAATGCTACGGGGCAATCTACATTTTCCGCCCATACGCGCTGGAAAACATCGGCTGAAAGCACCTGAACGCAGCGTGGGCTAATAGTCCATCTTGGTGCGCTCCCCTTCCCCGGGGATAGAGAAGCTGCGCGGCTTCAAGCCCTTCAGCAGCACCGAGTCGTCAAGGTCCAGCCGCTCGGCATCGGTGTCGGCATCCCTCAGGGCCTCGTCCACGATGGAGCGGCTCCAGCCGCCTTCGTCTTCGGCACCCGGGCGCGAGGCGCCAATGGCAAGCTCGTTCACGGCCGAAGTGCCCGCGACCTCCATCGGAATGCCCAGCCGGCGCGAAAGCGATACGCTGGTGCGCGCGATAAGATGCAGCTCGGCAACCAAGTCGGCGCGGGTTTCCTGATCGGGCTCCACCAGCAGGCGGTCGCCGATCTCCAGCACGCGGTCCCACGCCATGCCATCGAAATCGCCCTTTTCGGCAACGATGCGGTCGGCACGGCGGATAAGGTCGGCGCTGGCCACATCAGCACGGCTGGTCTGCGGCACCGCGCCGCGCAGCGTGTCGAACGCGTGCTGCGCAACCGCAGTGGCATCGCGGGCCGTGGCAGCGGCAACCGCTTCCTTGGAAAGCGCCCACACATGCACCGCCCGGGCAATCTGCCTGCGGGCAGAAGCGTCCAGCCCGCCGCTTTCAGCCTGGTCGGGCGAAGCGCCGAACAACCCCATGGCGTCCTTGAAGCCCACCACATCGGGGCTGTCCAGGCCCGAGCAATCCATGCGAGGGGAGCACACCACCGCTGCGCGCACCGAAACACCATCGATGCCCTTCATCTGCAGATAGGCGGAAAGCGCCGAGGCGCACTCGCAAACCGGCGCCAGCGCGTTGTCTATCAGGTACTCGCCTTCATCCTTGCGGCGCGAGGGAACCATGAGCCACGACGGCTCTTCGGCCTTGCCCATCACGCGGCCACCGCCCTGCATGAGCGACATGACGTACACGCCGCTGGCCAGCACGGCGACCACATCGGCCTTCAAGAACGTGCCATCGGCCTTGGGAACGCGCACGTTGAACAGCAGGTCGCAGCCTTCCTTGCCGCATGCCTTCCCTATCCGCGAGGCCAACCGATGCTGAAGCAGCGCCATGGGGCTGCGCACCATGGCCAGGAAATCGAGCTTGGTGGCACGCGCGAACGCCCCCACGTAGTAGCGGCTGGCGCACACCGCGATGGCGATGAACGCCACCAGCACCACGACCGCAAGGCCAATAAGGAATCCCATGGATGCTCCCCTTTACGCCTGGCGAAGGCCAACGGCTGCCAGCAGAGCCTGCAGGCTCACCACCTGCGTAAGCAGGAGCACCACGAACACGATGGTCAGAACCAGCTCAACGCCAATCCAGATGAAGTCGGTAATGACGCGGTTCTGGATGGAGGGCGTGCCCTTCTTGTTGGCGCCGATGACGATGTAGAGCGCAATGGCGGCGATGAAGCCCACCACCGGGATGAAGTACAGCAGCTTGATAAGGTCGTACAGAATCCAATCGGCCACCGAAACCGTGGCGCACTCGCCGTTCTCGTACGCGAGCTTCTCGTTTTCGAACATGTTGATTCCCTTCTAAATCCGCCAGAAC
>CAZQWR010000082.1:0-7100 GCA_964597085.1 uncultured Cryptobacterium sp. | reverse complement strand
CCCGAGGCGGCTTTTTTTTTTGCTTGCTTCGCTCTTTGCTTTTTGGGAGCGGCCCCTGTTGGGCTCTACTGCATTGCCGTATTTGGGTGGGTGCTGTAATCAAGCCAGTGCATGAATGCTGGGCTTCGCCGGGCATCTCTTCGGCATTGTGCGCATAAAAATGGAGCCCGCCGAAGCGAGCTCCAAGTGCCGTTGAATATTGGTTCGGTTATTCTGCAGAAGCCTCAACTGCGGGCTGCTCAGAAGCGCCAGCGCTCCATTCGTCGCAGTCCTTGCCAGCCTTGAACTCTATGCCAGCCTTGCGGCGCTCGGCGTAGTCGGCCGTGGCGGTGAACAGTGCGTCGGAAAGGGAGTTCAGTGCGGTTTCCACGGAGTCCTGGATAACGCCGATAACGAAGCCAACGCCTACAACCTGCATGGCAATGTCGTTGCTGATGCCGAACAGCGAGCAGCACAGCGGAATGAGCAGCAGGGAGCCGCCGGCAACGCCGGATGCGCCGCAAGCGCTAACTGCGGCAAGAACGCACAGAATGCCAGCGGTAATGGGGTCGATGGAAATGCCCATGGTGTTGGCAGCTGCGATGGACATTACGGTAATGGTAATGGCAGCGCCAGCCATGTTAATGGTTGCGCCCAGCGGAATGGACACGGAGTAAGTGTCCTTCTTGATGCCCAGGTGCTTGCACAGCTCCATGTTTACTGGGATGTTAGCAGCAGAGCTGCGAGTGAAGAATGCATACAGGCCAGAGTCCTTGATGCAGCGGAACACGAGGGGGTAGGGGTTCTTGCGAATGCAGATGGCAACCAGGATGGGGTTAACCACAAGCAGGATGAAGAACATGGCGCCCAGCAGTACCAGCAGCAGCTGGCCGTACTCGATGAAGATCTCAGGGCCGTTTTCGGCAACGGAGGAATATACCAAGCCCAAGATGCCGAACGGAGCGCAGGCGATGATCCAGCGAACCACAACGGAAATCACGTGCGACAAATCGCCGAAGAAGGTCTTGGTGCCTTCGCTGGTGTAGCGAATGGCAATGCCCAAAAGAATTGCCCATACCAGGATGCCCAGGTAGTTTGCATTGCTCAGGGCATCAACGGGGTTGGCGACCATGTTGCCGATGAGGGTGGTAAGCACCTCGGCAATGTCGGTAGGGGCAGTCTTGGTGGAAGCTTCAACGCCGGAAAGCGTGAGCGTTACCGGGAAGGCGAAGCTTATCGCAACTGCGGTGAATGCTGCAGCAAGCGTGCTGATTACGTACAGGATGATGATGGTGCGCATGCTCTGGGGCAGCTTGGTGCGGCACAGTGCGTTGATAACCAGGAAGAATACCAGGAAGGGTGCTACTGCCTTCAGGGCGCTAACGAATAGCGTGCCCAGCAGGGTGATAACAGCCAGGTCCTTCGGGCCGAATGCGCCCAGAAGTGCACCGATCACAAGACCGATAATGATGCGCTTGACCAAGCTCAGGCTTGTCCAAGCTTTAGCAATTGATTTCATGCTTGCTCCTTTTAGGAGGATTGGGGATATATACCGCACGCCAGGCTGTTAAAGGGGGCCTAAACGCGCAACTTCTAAGTATAGCCATCTGTTAACTAATTGTTACGTTGAACAAAGCATTTTCCTAATTTGAAACAAAGCTCTACACCTGGGGATTTGCGTGTTTCGGCAACAAAAAAGCGGCTCCCAATAAAGGAGCCGCTCGGTAATGCGGAATGCAGGTTGAAAGAAGCCCGAAGTTAGTTTGCCTTGTACTTCTTAACCAGCTGACGACCTGCGATGTAGTCCATGATCTCGGTGGTGCCGCCGCCCATTTCGTTGCCGCGGAGGTCAGCCCAGATGCGGCCGACGCGGATTTCCTTGGTGTAGCCGATTGCAGCGTAGATGGACATTGCAAGGTCGGCAACGCGGGTAAGCTCGCGGCAAGCATAGCCCTTAAGCAGAGCGGACTCGAGGCGGGTGGACTCGCCGTTGTCGATCATGGTTACTACCTGGTAAAGACGAGCGCGAACATTTTGGATGATGTTCTCCATCTCGCACAGGTGCAGCTGGATGGTGGTCTGGTGAGCGATGGGCTTCTTGAAGCAGATACGCTCGGAAGCGTATGCGCCAGCATCGTTCAGAGCAGCCTGAGCCAGACCCAGGGAAGATGCAACTACCAGGCAGCGCTCGAACTCAAGCTTCTTCATGAGGAGCTTCCAGCCCATGCCAGGCTCGCCAAGACGCATATCCTCGGTAAGAACAACGTTGTCGAAGAACTGGTCTACGAACGGAATAGCCTGCTGGCCAACCTTGTCGAGGTGACCGATGGTGAAGCCGGGGGTGTCGTTGGGAACGAGCCACAGAGAGTACTTGTCGTTCTCGTAAGAGGGATCCTCGTCCTTAGCTACAACCATGGTGTAGATGGAGAGACCGCCCAGGGTAACCCAAGTCTTCTGACCGTTGAGCAGGTAGGTGCCGTCGGGCTGCTTCTTGGTAACGCAGGTCATGGCGTTGTTGTCAGAACCAGCGGCAGGCTCGGAAATTGCGGAGCAGGCGATGCAGGTGCTCTCGACGTTCTCGATCGCATTCATGATCATTTCCTGCTGTTCCTTGGAACCGAAGTCGATAACGTCGGTGATGGTGTTGAAGTCGGTTACGAAGGGAAGCGTAACGCCAGTGAACTCATGGAGCTTCTCAACCAGAAGAATCTCGGTGAGCTTGTCAACGGGAACGCCGCCAACCTCTTCGGGGAGACCGAGGTGCATGAAGCCAGCCTCGCGGTAAGCCATTGCAGCCTCAATGCTGATGTGGTGGTCTACTTCGTAAGCCTGCTTTACAGCTTCGTCGGTGAAGTAGCGGGTTGCATACTCTTTGGCGCTCTCAATGAGGAGCTCCTGCTCGTCAGTAAGCTTGAAATCCATAATTCGATCCCTTCTTTATTCCCGTTTCGAATGGGACTGCTGGAAGGCAGGAAACCGTACCAGCAGCTCAAGGGCTATCCTAGCATTTGAACGCGTTTTTCTCTACGCAGTGAGCCATTCGGGTTTTGTATAAGAAACAGCTCATTTGCCAACTCGCGCTTATAGCTGATCTTTATATGGGCGTGAGCTGGTATAACACGTTCACCAAAATACAGGCTCCGTAAAGGAGTTAACAGGTTTGTGGGCTCGGGCTACTCCTTGACGGAGCGCGGTCCGTAGCTGGGCTCCATGACCGAAGCGGGCATTTCTGGGCCGTCGTACACTTTTACCGAAGTGCCGTTAAGCTTGGCAATTTCTTCTTCGGTGTAGCCGTATTCGCTCATGATGCGTGCGGTGTCGTAACCGCAGGGGCGGCTGCGACGTAGAACCGGGTCGCCCACAGAGCCTAGGCGCACCGGCGTGGTAGGCAGTACTTTGTCGCCGAAGTCGTCGTAGTGCAGGGTGCGCAGTGCATCGTTGGCGAAGGCCTCTTCATCGTGCAGGATGTCTTCAGGCAGGAACAGACGCTGGTAGGGGATCTCGTTTTCTTGGAAAATAGGCTCCCAGTAGGCCCAGTCTTGTGTAAGGAAGTGCTCTTCCAGCATCTTGATAACCTCGGTGTTGCCGCCGCTGCCGTTGTTGATGGCGGCTGAAGTGGTGTAGCGTTCATCGCCCAGGATGGAGGTGAGCCCGATGGAAGTCATCAGATGCTCGAAGAACAGGTCGTAGCTGCCGTAGCAGATGATGAACCAAACGCCGTCCTTCGAACGATAGGTGTTGTTGGAAGGGCAGGTGGCATCGTAGCGGCTCTTTGGCCAGGCATCGCCGAACTGCGAGCTTGCCAGCATGATGTTCATGGCCCACAGCGCGTTGTGGTGCAGGGTGGTGGTTACCTTGTCGCCCTCGCCCGTGCGCTCTTTGCGCACCAGGGCTGCCAGCAGGCCGGCGGTAAGGGCGATGGAGCTGTTCCAGTCACCAATGGCGGCAGGCCAGTTGATGGGCTGGTAGCCTTCGCCCGCTTGGGGGAGCGAAGCCAAGAAACCGCCGCGGGCGGCGTATGCCGTGGTGTCGAAGCCCTTGGTGTTGCGCTCGGGGCCGTATTCGCCGTAGCCGCGCATCTGGCCCCAAACCAGGTGCGGGTGGCGTGCATGCACGGAATCGTAATCCAATCCAAGCTTGGCAAGGGCCTTGTCGCGGAAGCTGGTAACCATGATGTCGGCATCGGCCAAAAGCTTTTCCAAGAAGGCTTTGCCTTCAGAGTCTTTCAGGTTCACCGAAAGGAATTCCTTGTTAAGGGATGCCAGGTCGAAGGCGGGGTCGTCTATCTCGGTTTTGCCCATGCCGAACGCCGGGCCGTTGGTGCGGTACTCGTCGCCCGTGAATGGCTCGATTTTGTAGATGGTGGCGCCCATTTCGCCCAAGATGCGCAGGCATGCGGGTGCTGCCACATAACCGGTAAGCTCTACAACCTTTACTCCCTCAAGGCCTTTCATATAGGTATCCCTTCGTTTGGAAGCGCACGCTGGCGCTCGAATTTCAACTATTAGAAAGTGTAGCGTCCGCGGGTGGGCTTGGCGCAGCCTATTTGCAATGGTTTGGTGCTGTTGCGGCTATAGATTGCCCTATGGCGTGCAGTTTTGGGCGTTTAGGGGGATAATGGGAAAGCTCGTGATCGCGCCGGTGCATCATTGCCGTGGCGCGTTCGCTCTTCGGGTTCTTCCCGAGTTGCAAAAGAACAGCTGTCATTCAGACAGGAGATACTCATGAAATATTTTGGCACCGATGGCTTCCGCGGCGTTGCTGGCGAAAGCCTTACCGTTGAGCACGCATATAAAATCGGCCGTTTCGTTGGCTGGTATTATGGCGCCCGTCAGGGCAAGAAAGCCCGCATCGTGCTGGGCAAAGACACGCGTCGTTCCAGCTATATGTTGGAAAGCGGCATGATTTCCGGGCTGGTTGCCTCTGGCGCCGATGCCTACATGCTGCACGTAATTCCCACACCCGGTCTTTCGTATGAAGCCACCGATGGCGCGTTCGACTGTGGCGTTATGATCACCGCAAGCCACAACCCTTATACCGACAACGGCATCAAGCTGGTAAATTCCAAGGGCTACAAGATGGAAGAGCCGCTGCTGCAGCTCATTGAACAGTACATCGATGGCGAATATCCTGAAGAAGTCCCCATGGCTTCGGGTGATGCCATTGGTGCAACGGTTGATTACATGCAGGGCCGTAACCGTTACATTGCCCACCTTATTGCCAGCGCAAACTTTTCGCTCCAGGGCGTGAAAATTGGCCTAGACTGCGCAAACGGCGCCGCTTCTTCGGTTGCTAAGCCCGTGTTCGATGCGCTGGGCGCCGATGTGCGCGTTATCAACAACAGCCCCGACGGCTTCAACATCAACGTCGATTGCGGTTCCACCCATATGGACCGTTTGCAGCGTCTGGTTGTAGAGCAGGGTTTGGATGTAGGCTTCGCGTTCGATGGCGATGCCGACCGCTGCCTTGCGGTAGACGAGCGCGGCCACGTGGTAGATGGCGACCTTATACTGTACGTGTGCGGCGTATACCTGAACAAGCATGGCCGTTTGGCTGCTGGCACGGTGGTGCCCACGGTTATGAGCAACTTCGGCGTGCTGAAGGCCTTCGAGCAGGCAAGCTTGAACTACGAAACTACTGCAGTGGGCGATAAGAACGTGTTTGCCTGCATGCATAAGAACGGTTACAGCCTGGGTGGCGAACAGTCGGGCCATGTTATCTTCGGCGACATTGCCAGCACGGGCGATGGTATCCTTACCTCGCTGCGCGTGATGGAAGCCTTGCGCGCTGAGCGCGAAACCCTTTCGCAGCTGTGCGCGCCGGTGAAGCTCTACCCGCAGCTCCTTACCAACGTTCGCGTGGCCGACAAGGATGCCGCCATGAACGATGCCGGCGTGCTTGCATCCGTGAAGCAGGCCGAAGAGTTCCTGGGCGACAGGGGTCGCGTGCTTCTGCGAGCCAGCGGCACCGAGCCTCTTATCCGTGTCTTGGCCGAAGCTCCCACCGACGAGCTGTGCGCCGAAGCCAGCGAGTTCATGCTGAAGGCCTTGGAACCCCTGAAGGCATAAGCGGAGCGGCGAGTCCGTCATAGCTTTACGGGCGAACTGAAGTGTTTAAGGTTTGCACCGAATAGCCCAATTCGTGTTAGCCAGGGGCGCCGTCCCTTTCTGCTTCTTCGGCTTCGCTCGAACTGCAGCCCCGAAACCAAAGCCCGCCATTTGGCGGGCTTTTTGTTGCTTTGCAACGTTGGATAGTTGGGGAAGCGGCAATGCTGCCCTTATCGATTGTCGAAAAAGCGGCAATCCCAAACCCAGTTAATATTGGAAAAGTAGTAAACGTTTGTTTGATGAGGGAAAACGCAGCTGGCAAACCAAAAACAAAACTGAACTCCTAATGCCTGCCAGGCTTCTGCAGCTGTGCTGCGGCGAGCCTTACCCAGCTGCGAGGCAGCAACCGGGTAGCGAAGGCAATGAATTTCCAGGGAAGCCCTGGCACGTATGAGGAAAGATTCCAGCGTAAAGCGCGTCTTCCAGCCGAAACAATACCCTTGGGGCTTACTGCCAGGTGCGCCAAAGTGGTGCTGCCGGCATCGGCGCGCTCCCAAAAGTCGGTTCGTATTGGGCCAGGGCACAGTGCGGTTACATGCACACCGCTTTTCAAAAGCTCGGTATGCACTGCTTCGGAAAGCGAGCGCACGTAAGCTTTCGAAGCATAGTACGTTGCCATGTACGGCCCCTCAGGGTACGAAGCGATGGATGCAATGTTCAAAATGCCACCCTTGCCGCGCTTTACCATGTCGCTGCCGAACAGGCGCATCATTTTAGTAAGCGCGGCCACGTTTACATCCATTAACGTTTCTTGTGCCGAAACGTCGCTTTCCATAAAGGGGGAATCGTAGCCAAGGCCTGCATTGTTTACCAATATCTCAACTTGGATTCCCTGCTCGGCAACTTCTTCGTATAGCTTTGCTGGTGCAGAAGGGTTGGCGAAATCGCAGGAAAAGGTGGCAACCTCTATGCCAAATTCTGTATGCAATTCTTCCGCCAAATCGTTGAGCTTTTCGCGGTTGCGTGCCACCAGGGCAACGCTTCGGCCCTCTTCGGCGTATTGGCGTGCAAACT
>CAZQWR010000081.1:0-7130 GCA_964597085.1 uncultured Cryptobacterium sp. | reverse complement strand
AGTCCCTTGTGGCGTAGTTCTTATTTAAGCCGTCCAAGTTTTGGGGCGCAGTTCAAAGCAGGGTCGGTTTTTTATTTCAAACAATTGGGCTGGGCTTCAGTCTTAAAACATAAAAGCAATTTCGATTTTCCGTCGAGCACGGAAGCACGGCACCAAAACATAGACAATTTGTCCTTATGGAAGCACTCGAGCAAGACATGGCATTTGCCAACGGCGTATCATAGCAACCGAAAGCGAGGGCCCATGAGCAACACAGCAAGAGATGCGAACCGCAAACCAACAAGCACCATTCAACCAACGGCGAAATCCGACGCGTTCAGCAGCTCAACAGCCGACTCCAGCAGCCTGAACAGCCTGATGGATGACGTTACCTACAAGATGGAGCAAATCGAACAGCCCATGCCTGGGCTGGTACATGCTGTTTTCTCGCTGCAGAACTACTATTTCACCGACCGCATAGATCGCTACTTACTGCACGGAAACGAGGGACGCAGCCTATTCGTTGACCTTGGCCACCCTCTGCTCACCAGCAGCGAGCACTTGGACCTTATGCTTGAAAAAGCAGGCGAAAACTGGAGCAACGTAGATGTTGCCATGACGCACTTTCACCCCGACCACGCTGGAAATATGCAGTACTTTCTTCAGCGCGGCGGCAGTACGGTATACCACGGCCCACTCCACACGCTGGACGAAAGCGCCTGCAAAGATTTTGCCTTCGCCATTGGCTGGTCCCAAGCCACTGAAGACCAAGGGTTATTCGATGAGCTGAAGGCTACGCTGCAGCACATCACCAACTGCGGCTACCCTGAAGGGACAAACGCTGTGGAGTTGCGCACGGGCGACAAGCTGCCAACAGGCGGTTGGAACCTGATAGCGCTGGAAACCCCAGGCCACGCGCTTGAGCACATTTGCGTGGCCGACTTGCAACGCAAAGTGCTGTTCGCGGGCGATCATATCATCGATGCCGCGCCATCCATCATGCAGTTTGGCCGCAACGACCATTTGCTTACCAAATTCTTCGATACCTTCCCCGTGCTGAAGAAGGCAGAATTCGAAACGGTTTATATGTCGCACCATGAACCGCTGCGCGGCAAAGCCAACATCAACAGCTTCTACGACTACATGGTTGCCAAGTTCGACAAACCCCTAGCAAAGCGCAAGCAAATAATCGACCAGCTAGGAAGCGCCACAGTAATGGACGTAGCCGCAGCAGCGCAAAAATCGCACGGAACGTTCAACCAGTTGGAGTTCGGAATGAAGGTGCGCCGCTTCGCCATGACATTCTCGCTCTTGGAAAACTTAGCCGATACGGGCGCCATTGCTCGAACAACCGACGCAGACGGTATTATTCATTACCAAGCAAAATAACCAACCAGGAGAAGCTCCTTGAACCAAACGGATAACCCACGCCAGCAGGCAAGCAAGCCTGAACAGGAAACAGCCGAAAGCAAGCCCACAGCCGAAGCCGGTAGCAGGAAAGCCTCCGCAACCGAAGCGCAGGCAAGCTCAAAGGGCTCAAAGCGCAAAATACTGAAATATGTGCTGGGCGGCGTGGTTACCACCTGCATATTGGCTTTCGCCTTCGTCAAGCTAGGGCGAATGCTGATACAACCAATTGTGAGCACTGTTAAGCCTGCATTGATTTCGCTGCTTTCTCCCCTATTCGATGAAGCGGGCGCAAGCTACTTGCTTGTCTACTTCAACTTCGCCTATCTGTGGATCATCGTTGTGCTGGTTATGGTGTTGGTGAAGCCCTGGCGCCCATTCTTGAAGGCAATCGGCACCAAGCCCAGCGGCAATACACCTAAGATGCTGGCAATTGGCCTGGGAATTGGCCTGCTGTTGAATACCAGCTGCATTCTCATTGCCGTTTTGGCGGGCAACATCAAAGGATTTGAGCTCAGCGCTTTCGAACCTATTCAGATTGCGATGTTCCTAGTTGCCATTCTTATTCAAAGCTCGCTTGAAGAGCTTATTATGCGCTGTTTCGCCTACCAGCGAATTTTGCGTGTATACCGTCCAGCAGTGGCCATCATCGCCACCTCGGTCATCTTTGCGGCACTGCACCTAACAAACGAAGGAATCACACTCACTGCTTTCCTGAGCATTGTGGCGTCGGGCATCGTTTTGGCCCTGGCCGTATACTACCTGAACAGCTTTTGGATGGCTGCAGGCATTCACACTGGCTGGAACTTCTGCCAAGGCGTGCTGTTCGGCCTACCTAACAGCGGTAACGCAACCGGATACGCCATCTTCCGCCCCATTGGCGAAGTAACGGGAAGCATCGCCTACGACCCCGTGTTCGGCGTTGAAGGGACCATCTTCGCCATAATCGTGCTGGCCATAGCCGCCGCAGCCATAATCTACTGGGGCAAAAAGCACCCCCGCCCCAAGTTCAACGTGGATGCCGATTAAGGACCCATTGCCAACACAAATCAGCACTCCCACGAACCCCAACGTCCAATACCGCGGGAAAAATTTCATGAACGAAGCCCCAACGCAATGAAGGCGGCCCCAATGAGCCGCCTTCATTCTTTACTAATCGGTTTCTTTATTCGGGATAAGCTTGCGAAGCTTTTGCTCGCAATCGGACAAGCTCTTGTTTAATCCATCCGAATAACCACTACGCTTCGTTGCCTGATTGAACAAAGCTCCGATGGTTTTGTTGAAGGTGCTTGAAAGCATATCGCCAGAAGAATTGCTCACCTCCTGGGCAGCACCTGCCATTTCTGCAAAGGTGTCAGATGAATAAACCGAATTTTTCAGATAGGTTTCAATAAGGGCCTTACCTGCATTCTGCTCCCCAGAAGCATCGGCATCTTGCAAGGCAGACATAGCGGCTTGAGCAGAATTAAGAACGGGCGAAACTTTATTGCTGTCAGCGTCCAATTCCTCAACAGTCAGCAACCATTTCTTGTCTTCGGGAACATCGACAATGCTTTCAGAAACGCGATTCTTTACTTCGTTCAAGTAATCCTGAATCGCATTTTCCAATCGCTGCAAAGATTCAGATCGTTCATTGCTTGAACTACCCACAACAAGGGAAGCAAACTTTGCCTTCATAACCGCTTCGGCTTGCGAGTCTTTCATCGAGTCCAAGTCTTCGTTGCTGTTGGGAATATTGAAATACCAATCCAGGTAACCATCAATTCCGCCAGACGCTTGCTCGCTCCATACGGTGATTGCATCCCGCAATGCACTGATGGTATTGGCCAAGTGGCTATCATCTCGCTGAACGCCATTTTGATAAACAGCATCCAGAATACTCTCCGCTTTCTGCTTATCGTAAAGGGCGCCATCTATCTGGTACACAGATTGGTCAACAACGGCACGAGCAGCGTTCTGGGCCAAGCTATATTCTTCAGTCTGCCTAAAATTATCAACCGCAGAGTCAGCGTAAACAGAACCAGCAACAAGCACGAAAGGAAGCACAACGCCGGCGAGCACATAGCGCTTTACCAGCGAAACATGCTTGTAAGGGTTTTTGCTGCGCAAGGTATCCACCGAAAGGAATGGAGCCAACAACTCGGCACGCGCAAGAAGGCATGAGCCCAAAAGGCCGGCAATTCCAAAAAACGTTGCAAAAGCCAAAATCACACGAATTATCAAATAGGCATAGGCATTAAACCCTGCAACTTGAGCAACAGCACAGTTCACCACGGAATCGGAAACCCAGGAAAACATTCCCGCTTCAGTCAAAAGCGCAGAAGGGGAACCAGCAAACACGTCTGGCGTTTTAAGGAAAGCATCAAGAACAGAAACGTAGCTTTGAGCGGTGCCAAGGTATACGGCAGCGAAATATACGTAAGCCGCATAAGCCAAAAGGCCCAGCAAAGCCACTATGGCCGAAGCTCCCAAAACAATGGCACCCTTACGAAACACAGGCTCGTATTCGTGCGAAATCAAACGGGTAACCAGCTTGAAAACCAAAGGGAATACCAGCACCATTGCAGCAACAATCAACCATTCAAGACGCCATTTGGGTGCCTCCAAAATCAAGCCGCCCATGCAAATGGCAGAAGCTATATAGCTGACAACAATGCTGAGGACGCGCCCCTTATTAAATGAACCAACAATGCCCTTGCTGGAAAACTTCATGCTCCGATGCACCTTGCGTAGCACCACTTGGTACATAACCCCGAACATAGAAACAACGCTCAGCAATGCCCACGCAATAGCAACAACAAAACCTGGCACCACTGGAGCCGCAAAGCTCAGCAAAAGCAGCACTAGAACAACAAGAAACGCTTTTGCATAGAACGCTCGCCACGGCTTATGCAGGTTGCCCCTAAGCACTGCTTCTTGAAATTTCACCTATCCACCTTCCGCACAACATTGCTTGATTCGATCAGCAATCATAATGCCATATGCCCTGGCGCCAAAAACAGCCATCAACCGATGTTGAAGGGGTTTCGCAAACGACAAAAACCTAGCAATCGAATAAACAAGCTTGTTGCCTTTTGCCAAACAGAAAAGGGCAACGTCGACCAACAAACGAAGCCTAATCGTAATGAGTACATATATCGATTTATTAGCAACTTTTAGCGCCAGCTCGCCGTCAGCGCCGCCGAATGCAAAACGAGCGCCCAGCCTGGGCGCTCGCTCTTGTTTGAAGCGTATTCGGAAACTTTGCTAACCCAACAGGGCCAACTAGCTATCCCCTATTCCTCATCGTAGTCGCCACGAGCAATCTTTGTGCGACGGCGGCTGTATGCTGCCATACCGGCACCTGCCGCTGCAACAGCCATTGCCGCAGGGGTTAGCATGCCCAAGTCATCGGCCGTACGAGCCAAGTTCTTCTTCGCCTTGCCGTCAACGCTAGAGCTATCGCCGTCTTCATCATCATGGCCATCGCTCTTCTTGCCAGAGCCGTTGCTAGACTCATGGACCTCGCCCGAAAGAACATCCTTGTTCGCGCTGACGGTTTCAACCTCAAGCTCGGCGCTAGGCACTTCGCTTTCACCAAGCTGAAGCGAATAGAAGTTGGCGCCCAGCAAACCAGAGGGATTGATTACCTCAACATCGTCAAGGACGACGCACACCTTTTTGTCATCGTGCCATTCTTCGGGAATAGCGAACTTCACCTCAACAGCAACCGTTTGGCCTGGCAGAACAACGCCTTCGCCATCGTTTGCAACCAACAGGCTACCCTTCTGGCTACTGCTAAAGCCATCCGTGTTATACGTTGCCGTGCCAGTGCTCTGGTCGTAACGGCAGGCATTCGCATTGACGAAGCTTACATGCTGAGTTTCGCCTACCTGGTTACCCGTTTCCACATCGTAGAGCGTGAAGTTAGCGGCCGTAACCACCAGGTTACCGTCGTTGCGTACATCTACCTGGAACGGGCATTCCTCGCCCGAAAGCGCAAACGGCTCCTTGCAGGTAAGCGCCACAGGGTTAAGCGCCTTGGTAAGGGGGACGCGCACATCGTAGATATCAGCCAAGCTGTTATCGATGTCCTTGATGCTCGAAACCATGAAGGTTACGTAGCCATCGCTTACCGTAGAAGCCACCAAGTCATCCACGAAATGCTCAACCTCGGCAAACACGAAAGGTTGGGTGAACAAATCGTCTACCTGGGCCACTGCCATAATGGTATAACGATGCTCCGTTACACCATCGCCCGTAGGGCCGTTGGCATCGTATTCCTGGCCAACCTTGCCATCAGTGTTCTGTGCGAAGAACAGATAGTGGCCACCACCGTCTACTACGAAGTCGGCGTTTAAGCCTTCCTTGGGGCCCACTTGGGTAAACGTGGGTTTGCCGCCATTCTTTTCGTCGAAGGCGATGTGATACAAAACGGAGATTTCCTGGCCCTCATCACTTTCAGACTTCACCGTAGCAAGCATTTCGCCCTTTTCGCCCCAGGGGTAAAGTTTACGGGCAACATAACCGCTCTTGCCGCCGAAAGCAGCAAGCTCGGTAGAGCCAAACGAAGAGAACTGCGAAGCGTCATGGTTTTTGTAGGTACCCTCCAGCTTGAAAATGGTGGAATATTCACCATCGTATGCAGCGAAGTTGGCGCGACGCACATTGGCAACCGAACCATATTCGTAGCTGTAGCTGTCGTCGTCGATCTTAACCGGCCAAGAAATAAAGCCGCCGCCAGCCTGACCCATGCGCACGCGCGTAATGGTAAAGATGTTTTCGTGGGTGTTAGCGTCTTCCTCCCAACGAGCGAAGAAACCAATACCCAAGCCACCACTCTCTATGCCCTCCGTTTCGCTGAAGGTGTTGCGCATATAGGTGCCCATTACGCAGTAATCCCTGGTGTTGGCATAGGCGAATTCATCGTTAAAGCCCGTAATGGCAGGCGTGGTGAGCGTATAGTTGCCACCTTCAGAAAGCTCATGGATGCAGCTGGTCATGCTGGCAATGGCTTTCAAGCGGTCTTCGCCCGATGTGGCATACGAATCGTACAGGGTAACCAGCGAAATGCACTTGGCCCTCATGCCTTCCGAAATAGAGGTGCTATCGCCATCGGGGCGCGTGCCCGAAGTAAGCAGCACGGAAATATAGTTAACGCCACCCGGGCCTGTAGCCTGCGTTACATCGAAGTCGAAGTCGTACATGTCTTCGCGTGCGATGTTCTTAGCCTGCGGGTCGAAGTTAACCACGTAGGGGCGGCTCCAAGCGCCGCCCTCCATAAGGTGGTATGCCAAGCGCTGACGCATCTGACCGTTGCCAATATCGGCCGAAACAATGCGGAACAGAACCATCATCCCTTGGTTCTTGGTAACCAGCAGCTTCATGCAGGGGTTGCTGTTCACATCGCTCAGAATAAGGTTGTCGATCTGAGGTTTGATACCGCCCCTGAAGCCATCGGCAACACCAGAAACGCCAAGCTTGCCCTGCAGGTTTACGGAACCAATATTGCCAACATATTCATAGGTGGGCAGGTAATCCAGGCTGTCACTTTCGTGGCCATCGTTGATAAGGTCACCTTTCCCCTCATCAGCAACCGATCCAGTACCAGCCGCAGTCTTGGCGGCAGCACCCGTGGCAGCACCGGTCGAACCAGCAGCATTGGAAGCCTCGCCTGCCGTGCCAGAGCCATCGGCAACTTCACCGTTAGAAACAGCGGTAACCGAACCAGAATCGGTAGACGCAACCGGAATAATCGTAATGTC
>CAZQWR010000080.1:0-7543 GCA_964597085.1 uncultured Cryptobacterium sp. | reverse complement strand
GGCGTCAGCCATAGCGGTGCTCGCCACGGCATCAGCGGCAGCCATCGCGGCACTATCAACAGCGACTACACTCGAACATGCCCCATCCGCATCAAGCGCGCCCAAGCCAACCGCACCCTCCAGCTCAGCACGCAAAGCAGCCAATTCAGCCAGGTCAACTGCACCGTTGGTTTCCACTTCCACCACACGCGGAAGCTTACCGCGAAGACCCCAAACCTCGCTTTGGCACAAAGCCCCAATCAAGGCAGGCAGCCCGGGCTGCAAGGTGGGCTCGCCGCCAGTGAGCGTAACGCAAGCCGCTCCCGAACCGGCAACCCATTCCACCAGCTTGGCGGGCGTTAGGCTCTCATGCTCGCAATTGCCAACGTTGGCCCAAGCCGTGTCGCACCACGAGCACGCCAGGTTGCAGCCCGCAAAGCGGATAAACGCCGCCAACCTGCCCGCACGCGGGCCTTCACCGTTGATGGAAACAAAGCGCTCCACCACGGGCATTGTGTATTCTTCGGCCGAAAGCACTAGTTTTCCCCGTAGTAGATGGCGCAGTTGTTGGGAGTTTCATACACCTCAACCTGCGAAACGGGCAGATTGCGCTCGGCCAGGCGCTGATAGAAATAACGCGCCAGGTTTTCGGCGGTGGTGCGGAAGGGCATCATGGAAAGAGTGAAGCCCTCTTCTTCCAGGCAGGCCAGCGTTTTGGGCATGAGCGAGCCTTCCTCAACAATGAAGGAATGGTCAAGCTCTTCGGTAAGGTCGCGCAGCGCGTGCTTGAAATCGCCGAAGTCCAGCACCATGTCTTTATGGGTGCCTTCAGTGCAAAGCTGCTCTTGAGCCAAATAGGCAACCACGCGCCAGCGATGGCCGTGCAGGTTTTCGCACTTGCCGTGGTAGTCGGTTAGAAAATGCGCAGCATCGAAGCTGCTTTCGGTCTTAAGGCCGTACATGCCTGCTCCTTTTCTTCTGTCGCGCAAAACTGGGCGAAGGAACAGGGCAAATGCGCGAATGGCTTGGCCAAACGCCGCATGGCAGCCGCAAACGCAGAGCCATTGGCACGCCAAAGCCTAACAAGGCGCACTCGCGGCATTAGGGCTCGGGACCCCAAAGTGCCAGGCTTGCCAGCAAACCCTGCTGTAACAGCAAAAGCCAAGCTGGGCACGTTCGACAAGGCGTCAAGGCTACCGCCAGTGCCCACAGCAAGCAGGCACGCTCGCTGCATCCTGCTGACGCAGCATCACGCTAAAACCTGAGCCCCAGCGAGCTGCATCGAAGCAATGCATGTTTCCTTTACCTAGTTTTGTTTAACGACAGGAGGTTTTCGAACTGTCGGTTTTGCCAGCCCGCCAAATGCGAACCAAGCCAAACCAGTATACCTAACTTAAGCGCACGATCCATCTCAAGCACAACCAATGTGCCCAAACCATTGCGCGCCCAACCTGGAAGAACGAGCCTTCGCGCTCGAGCATCAATCAGTGCGCAAAACGTATTAATCGAAACAAATTATTCATTGCCGCAACCCCAGGTGAGCACCTTGAACACGTTACAATCTATAAAGGGATCACTTACAAAGCACGTTTTCGCTGCTTTGAAATTTATAAGAGGGGGAAGCATGGAATCACGTCAGCTTCACTACTTTTTGGCCATCGCCTCGTGCGAAAACATGTCCGAAGCAGCTGAAGTGCTGCACATTTCGCAGCCGGCGCTTTCAAGCGCGCTTCGTAACCTGGAAAAGGAAATTGGCCACCAGCTGTTCAACCGCGTGGGAAAGAAGCTGGTAATCAACGAAAACGGCCGCTTCCTTGCCAAGCAGGCGCACACTGCATTCGCCATTTTGGACGATGCCAAGCGCACCATTCAAGACAACGCCGAAAAGCAAAAGAAAACGGTTTGCTGCGGCATGAACATTCCTATGGGCAACATCGGTGCCTTGCTTGCGGGCTTCTACAAGAAGCATGGCGACATTTCCATCAGCATGGGCTACCCCACTTCCAGCCAATTTGCCAACCGCCCGCTTGATATGGAGCTTATTGGCTCGGCGGTGCAGCTTGAAAGCGACAACGTAATTCCGTTGGGGCGCGAGCGCATTCTGCTGTGCATGCCGCCCAACCACCCGCTGGCAAGCAAGAAGCACTTGAAGCTAGCCGATATGAAAGACGAGCCGTTCATCTTCACCGACCCTTCCGAAATGCGCACCATTTCGGAAGCCATGTGCCGCGAAGCGGGGTTCACGCCCAAGGTTGCCATGGAAATGCAGCTGTACAGCGAAGCGCTGAGCCTGGTTTCGCACGGCATCGGCTGTTGCCTGGGCGGCGAGCTTGCCTGGCTTCTGAACATGAAGGACGTGTACAACTTCATCACACGCGACCCTGAAGACGTGCATCGCTACCGTTATCTGTACGCTCGCATCCCCGAGCATCAGGAACCTTCAGAAAGCACCTGGGCGTTCATCAACTACCTGCAAGACTGCGCCGAGGGCAAAAACTAAGCCGAAACCTGGCGAATAGTCGCCAAACACCCTCCCTCAAATTTGGTTTTAGACCTCTCAAGACGTAATAAAACAAACAAGGCCCGCATCGCAAACAACGATGCGGGCCGAATTCGTTTATAGAGCCCTGCGCTTAGCTGCGCGGCAAAACATCGCGCATGCGATATGCCGCCATACCGGCGCACAGAACGATAACTATGCACACCAGCGCCACGCCGAACACTGCATTGAAGCCACCGCAGTTATCGGCCAAGAGCGGCCACACCAGGTTGCCCGCTGCGCCACCAAACTGGATGAACATATTCACGCGGCCGAAGAACACCGGGTAGTTCTTACCTTCGCCGAACACGCAGCGAATGAGCATGGGCGAAAGCACCAGAACGCCAGCCACGAAGAAGCCGAAGATGAAGCCGCCCACCGGCATAAGGAACGAAGACGGGAACAACCAAATAAGGGCCGTGCCCAAAGCGCCCGCACCGGAAAGAACGGCAACAGCGGTACCAACCGAAAAGTCGGAGAAGGCGCCCAAGCCAACCTTGCCGGCAGCAGCGCCAACCTGGCAAATAGAGGCCAGCATTGCGCCCGTAATGAAGGCGGAGGTTGCGGCGCCTGCAGCTGCCTGCTCGTTTACCCAGTTAACGTACTTGGGGAAATAGCCGTTCATCATGCAGACCATGCTTACCAGGAAGCCGAAGATGATAACCATAAGGAAGGGAAGGCTCTTGGTGCCCGTAGCAGAGTCAACGCTCTTGGGCTCGACGGCCTGCGCATCGCCAGCAGCCTTTTCCAGCGACCAAGCGGTGCCATAAGGAAGCAAACCGCGGCTGGCGGGGCTGGTACGCACGCACAGCAGCGTAACAGGAACAATAACCACAACAATAATGGCAGCAAACGTAAGGTAGGCAGCGCGCCAACCCTGCGTATCGATGATCATCTGGCCAACCATAAGCCAAATGGCGCCGCCAATGCCGGCGAACGCCGTGCACACACCAATGATCATGCCCACAAAGCGCTTGAACCAGCCGTTGATGAGCGTTGCAGTTGCCATGCCCAGAACAACTACAGCAGGAAAACCCATCACCACGCCGATGATCCAGAACATCCACGGCGCTGTGGCGAGCGAAAAGCCAGCGAAGCCTGCGGCCTCAACCACGGCGGAAATTACGATGAGCACGCGCATGTCCACCTTTTCAACCAAGCGCCCGCATACAGGCGAAAGCAGCGCGCACGAGATAAGACACAGGGCCATCCATGCGCTGATTTCAGCAGTTTGCACGCCCAGGTCGGCAGAAATAACCGGGTAGAAAATACCCGGTGCGCCCGTGAGCATGGCGCCGCAGATACCGCATACCAAGCAAAGGGCAAAGACTACGGGCAAGTAGCTTACAAATCCTTTTTCTTGCAGGTCAGATACTGTTTTTGATGTGCTCATATATCCTATTCGCTTTCATATACGAGGGGATTTTGGGAATAAAAAGGCACAGGCAGCGCAGGCCACCTGTGCCAGATATGCCTTGAAAAGTTAGTTTTCGAAGTCGTCGCCCGAGCCATCGGCATCGCGAACGGCAATTTCTTCGGGCAGCGGAGTGCGCTCGTGCGGGCCTTCCCAAATTGCGGCATCGATGAAGTCCAGGATGTCGTCAACCACTTCGTTGGTTTTCATGCAGGGGTCGCCGTGGGTTGCGCCTTCGAACAGCTTCAGCTTGCAACGGCTGTTGTCATGGCAGGTTTCATTGATTTTGTTGCGGAACGAAACCGACTGGGTATACGGAACAACCGGGTCGCTGATGCCGTGCATAAGGTAAGCCGGCGGGAAATCGGGCGTAACGAAGTTCACCGGGCTGCCGAAGCTTGCAGCAGCAGCGTTGCGCGAGCACTTGAAGCCCATAATGAGGTTGTGCGGGAACACCATACCCTCGCCCTGATCATTACGAACCTCGGTACCGCCGGTAGCGTTAACCACGTCATCTTCGGTAAGGCGGTTGCATAGGTCTACCTGGTACATATCGGAAGGGCCGTACAGGCTTACCAGGCACTGCAGCGAATCGTCCACTTCGGGGTTGCCCAGTTCCTTGCCCTTCATGATGGGGCGGCCGCCCAGTGCGGCAACCATGTTCAAAATATGAGCACCGGCGGAATTGCCCCAAGCGGCAATCTTATCGGTTTTCAGCAAGTACTCTTCACCGTGTGCGCGCAAATAGCGGATGCCGGCGCGTACATCTTCCAAGGGGGCAGGCCACACAACATCGGGGGCGATGCGGTAATTGATGGCAGCCATGGCATAACCCTGGCTCATAACCTTGAATGCGCCTGGCATGGTGTTTTCGCGCTTGTCGCCGCCTACCCAGCCGCCGCCATGAACGAACACGATGAGCGGGAACGGGCCATCGCCCTCATCGGGCAGCCAAATGTCCATGCTCTGACGCGGGTCGGGGCCGAACTTGACGTCCAGCCAGTAGCGCTTGAACTGAGCAGGATCGATCTCCTTGAAAAAGCTTGCCATTGAAATTCCCCTTCCAATTAGAAACGCATTTTCTGAACGCGTTCAAATTCCCTAAATAAAATGTAGTGGAAGGGGCTTATAAGAGTGAAATACCTAAACTCAATATACAAAGCAGGAAAACTTATAAAGAATAGCAATACCTACTAGAAACCGACAGCAACCTTTCATCGCTATCGTTCCCAAAATTCGCAAACTACCAGGGAAAATAAAAGACCCCAGACAATGCCTGGGGTCCCTAAATTCATTTGCACTCAAATGAACCTTGGCGCAACGTTGCTTCCATACCGCGCCAAGGTCAACGGCAACTTTACGCCTTATTCGGCAAACAGCTTTTCGATGCGCTCTACGCCTTCCTTGGTTGCAGCGGCGTCGCCGAAAGCAGAAAGGCGGATGTAGCCTTCGCCCGAGGGGCCAAAGCCGGCACCCGGCGTGGTGATGACGTTGGCCTTTTCAAGCAGCAGGGTGAACAAATCCCAAGAGCCCATGTTGTTGGGAGCCTTGCACCAAACATAAGGGCTGTTCACAGCGCCAAACACCTGGAAGCCGGCGCGCTCAAGGCCTTCCTTGATAACACGGGCATTGTTGCGGTAGTAGTCGAGCGTTTCCTCAACCTGTTTGCAGCCTTCTTCGGTGTAAATGGCGGCAGCACCGCGCTGGATGATGTAGGAAGCGCCGTTGAACTTGGTGGTTTGACGGCGGTTCCACATAGCGTTCAGGCTCTGGCCGTTGCGCTCAAGCGCCTTGGGTACCACGGTGTAGCCGCAGCGGGCACCGGTGAAGCCAGCGGTTTTGGAGAAGGAGCGGAACTCGATGGCGCAGGTCTTGGCGCCTTCAACCTCGTAGATGGAGTGAGGCACGTTTTCTTCCGCAATGAAGCGCTCGTAGGCGGCATCGAACATGATGATGGAGCCGTGCTCGTTGGCATAATCAACCCAAACCTTCAGCTGGTCGGCGTTGAGCACCGTGCCGGTGGGATTGTTGGGGCTGCACAGGTAAATTACGTCGGCAACCTTTTCAGGCAGCGCCGGGGCAAAGCCGTTTTCGGCGGTGGTGGGCATATAGATGATGTTGGTCCAACCCTGGGTTTCCTCATCGTATTCACCTGCACGGCCGGCCATAGCATTGGTATCAACGTACACAGGATATACCGGGTCGCACACGGCAATTACGTTGTTAACTGAAAGGATGTCGCCGATGTTGCCGCAGTCGCTCTTGGCGCCGTCGGATACGAAGATCTCGTCGTCTTCAATCTGCACACCGCGAGCGCGGAAGTCGTTTTCGGCAATTGCGGAACGCAGGAAGTCGTAGCCCTGCTCGGGGCCGTAGCCATGGAAGTTTTCGATGCTGGCCATGTCGTCTACCGCTTCATGCATAGCCTTGATAACAGCAGGTACCAGCGGGCGGGTTACATCGCCGATGCCCATCTTGATCATCTTTGCCTCAGGGTGCGCTGCGGTGTATTCGGCAGTGCGGCGGGCAATTTCGGAAAACAGATAACTACCAGGAAGCTTTGCGTAGTTCTCGTTGACGTTGGCCACGGAATTCTCCTTCATTGTTCAGGGGCGCACACGCTGCGCCCACCTGTTCGTTCAAACCAGGCGCCCTTGCGCCTGTTCATTTCACGCGGTTCATCATACTATACGCCCCACCCGCTGAGCCCGTTTCGCCACGCAAACGAAACAAGGTTGAAGGCTGGCATGCAGCAGGTACGGGCGGCATGCCCACCAACAAGCCAAGGGCGAAAACCTTGCCCCAGCAAGTTGCAAGGCTGCGAGCCCCACCCTGCATTCCGAAACGTTGCTGCGCCGCATACGCAAACCATGCGTTCCGTCGCACTGGGCCACCGCATGCTGGGAAAGTGTGATCTACAATCTATACGTTCCGCCAAGCGGGCAGCTCCAAAACGAGCGCCCCAAGCACCGCAAGCGAAAGGAAAGCCATGCGCGCCCTTATTCAGCGAGTAACCCAAGCAAGCGTTTCCACTGAAGGCGAGCCAGCGCATTCCATAGGCACTGGCTTCTGCATTCTTTTAGGAGTGGGCCCCGAAGATACCGAGCAAACCGCTGAAAAGCTTTGGGCAAAAACCAGCAAGCTGCGCATCTTCGAAGACGAAAACGGCAAAACGAACCTTTCGCTGAAAGACGTGGGTGGCAGCGTGCTTTTGGTTTCGCAGTTCACCCTGTACGCCGACTGCAAGAAAGGCAACCGCCCATCGTTCACCAAAGGCGCGGCACCGGCAGAAGCCAACCGCCTGTACGAATACTTCGCACAGCTGGTACGCGAAGACGGCGTTGAGCTGCAAACGGGCTGGTTCGGCGCAATGATGGACGTTCAGCTAACCAACAACGGTCCCTTCACCATCTGGCTAGATACCGAGCAGCTGTAGGCCTGCGCAACGGCTGGGAGCGCAAAGAATGGGCGCTCAAGCACCCGTGGGCTTAAACCCAAATGGAATTTCTCTATTCGGAATTACACCGGCGCCAAAATAGGCCAAATAGGAAAAGGCCGCCTTCGCTGAAAGTCAGCGCCGAAAGCTGCCACCGAGCTACATCAAGCCCCAA
>CAZQWR010000079.1:0-7642 GCA_964597085.1 uncultured Cryptobacterium sp. | reverse complement strand
CTGACAAAGCTAAACTGAGTACTGAACTGAAACTAAACTGAATACTGAGTTGAACACTGATCTGAATACTAAACATGGATTGAACATGATTATTACAAGCGTTGATAATATATCTGGCTTGGTCGCCCCATTGAAGACATTCGCGTGGTTGATATGAAAGACGGCGATTACAAGTACTACCGCGATGAAAACAAGGTGCATTACGTGCCCAAGCGCTCGCTCGAGAGCATTCTGTTCTAGCTATGAAAAAGTCCGAGGCTTTAAAAACGCTGGGGCTTGCAGAAGGCGCAACCGATGAAGAGGTTAAGAAAGCGCATCGCAAGCTCGTTATAGAAAACCATCCTGACAAATTTGGTCAGGATGCCGAAGCGCGCGCCAAGGCCGAGGAAAAAACCAAGCTCATCAACGAAGCACGCGATGTTCTGCTGAACCGCTCATGGGACCCTGAGTATTCCACTCAGGGTACTCCCTACGGTGCGCCTTTCTCGTACAACCCTTACACCGCAACGCACCCGGGCGCTGGGCAAACGCAGGGTGGGGCCAACCCCTATGCGGGCGGCGCTAACCCTTATGCGGGTTGGCCGTTCGGCTCTGAAACCTTCGTATGGACTAGTTGGGACGAAAACGGCAACAAAACCACCTATACAACTACTTCAGCCAATCCTTTCGGTAGCAGCCAGGCAGAAAACCCCTTCGCATGGACCGATCCGTTCCGCGCAGGGCAGGGTAGTGCTGCGGGCTCTACCGGTTCTCCTTTCGTGGATGCGGTGTTCAACTCGTTTTTCAACGAGCCTAAAACCAAGGAAGACCTGCTCAAAGAGGCAAAAGCCGACTTGCGCTTGGACATTGGCTTGGTGGTAGCAAAAGCGGCTATTCTTGCTTTGGCTGTGCTGCTGGGCGCTCCCGCCACGGGCGTGTTTCTGTACACCATCATTTCCATTGGGCAGGGAATTTGGAAGCGCCTGAGCTTTCTTTCGCTCATATTCCTGGTTCCCTTTGCCATGTTGGCCATCATATTCACGCCGGGCGCCGATGCAGCAATAGGCATATTTGCTGCCATACTGTTCGTTTGCTCGGTGGGCTTCGACATATCGAACATCTACCACTGCGTGCAGCGTATGCTGAAACTAAAGAAGATGTAGCGCATTCCGCCTTGCTTCTGCAGGGCGGTTTTTTCTTGTCCTGAAACTGCCCGAGCGCGTTGCCTATTGCGGGCGAGCCGTGGTATGGGCTTTGTGGATCGCCTCGATTTTGCATTGGAAGTAACCAGCTGCTTCTAACGATAAGCTGCGTACGGGAATAGAGTTCACGATGCTATACTGAAAAGCATCGCAAAAAGCAAGCAGTGAAGGAGAGAACATGCCACGTCCTATGACTATGGCTGAGAAGATCCTCGCGGCCCACGCAGGTCTCGAAGAAGTGGTTCCCGGCCAGTTGATCGAGTGCAACCTCGACCTGGTGCTTTCCAATGACGTTACCGCACCGGTGGCAATCAAGGAGTTCAAGAAGATCGGGGTGGAAAAGGTCTTCGACCCGACGAAGATTGCCTTGGTTCCCGATCATTACGTTCCCAACAAGGATATTAAGAGCGCCGAACAGGCCAAGATGACGCGTGACTTTGCCCGAGAGCAGGGCATTACGCATTACTACGAGGTTGGCTGCATGGGCGTTGAGCATGCGCTCCTGCCCGAACAGGGCGTTGTAGGCGCTGGCGACCTTATCATCGGTGCCGACAGTCACACCTGCACCTATGGTGCATTGGGTGCATTTTCCACCGGCGTTGGCTCTACCGATGCTGCTGTTGGCTATGCAACCGGCAAGGCATGGTTCAAGGTTCCCGAAAGCTTGCTGTTCAATATCGAAGGCGAGCTTCGCCCCGGCGTAACCGGCAAGGACATTATCCTTCACATCATCGGCATGATCGGTGTTGACGGTGCCCTGTATCAGGCAATGGAATTCCGCGGCAGCGCAATTGAAAGCCTGTGCATGGACGAGCGCCTTTCCATTTCCAACATGGCAATCGAGGCAGGCGGCAAGGCCGGCCTTATTCCGGTAGACGACGTTACCCGCGAATACATGAATGGCCGCACCGAGCGCCCCTACACCGAGTACCACTCCGACCCCGATGCCGAGTACGCCCATGTGTACAACATCGACGCTCAGGACATCGTCCCCACCGTTGCATGGCCGCATCTGCCTTCCAACACGCGCCCTGCCGCCGATTCCCGTGAAATTGTTATCCAACAGTCCGTTATCGGTTCCTGCACCAACGGCCGCATCGAAGACATGCGCCAGGCCGCTGCTGTGCTGAAGGGCCACAAGGTTCACAAGGATGTTCGCTGCATCGTTATTCCCGCCACTCAGCAGGTGTACCGTCAGTGCATCCATGAGGGCCTGATGGACATCTTCCTGGATGCCAACTGCGCGGTTTCCACGCCTACCTGCGGTCCTTGCCTGGGTGGCTACATGGGCATTCTTGCCGCAGGCGAGCGTTCTATCGCTACTACCAACCGCAACTTCGTAGGCCGTATGGGCGACCCAACCAGCGAGGTTTACCTTTCTTCGCCGGCAGTGGCAGCAGCCAGTGCCGTTCTGGGTCATATCGGTCTTCCCGAAGACCTTGATTAATTAGGAGAAGCGCATGAATTATCAGGGAACTGCACATCGTTACGGCCGCGATATCGATACCGACGTAATCATCCCGGCCCGTTACCTCACTACTTCCGACCCTGCAGAGCTTGCCAAGCATTGCATGGAAGACCTTGACGTGAACTTCGTTAACAAGGTTGAGCAGGGCGACATCATCGTTGCTGAAGAAAACTTCGGTTGCGGCTCTTCGCGCGAGCATGCACCCATCGCTATTAAAGCCGCCGGCGTGGATGCTGTTATTGCCAAGAGCTTCGCACGCATCTTCTACCGCAACTCCATCAACACTGGCTTGGCTATTCTTGAGTGTCCTGCCGCTGTTGACGCCATTAAGGACGGCGACAAGGTAAGCGTTGATACCGCCACGGGCACCATCACCGATGAAACCACGGGCGAAACGTTCACCGCTCAGGCTTTCCCGCCGTTTATCGCCGATATCATTCAGCAGGGTGGCCTCATCAATCGCACTCGCAAGGTGCTGGGCCTGGAATAGAGCTAAAGCACATTGTTTTTTAAAGCGCCCTTCGGGGCGCTTTTTCTTTGTGCGGAAAGGCAGCTTGCGGGCGTAGGCCGCTGCCCTGAAGCGAATTGGGAGTTATAGGACAGAAAGTGTGTCTGGAAAATGGGTGTTGACGCAGGTCAACACCCATTTTTAATGCTTATTTCTCCTCAACAGCCTAAAATCCACCTGGACAGAATGTGTGTCTGGATTCCATCGTTTTGCCTGGTCACTCATCATAAATTCCGTGAAAAATACCCTCGTCACGGGAGTCGACATGGAAGAGAAGAGATGCCCCGCCTGCGGGAGTGCCATGAAGAGGAACGGCAAGACAAGCGCGGGCACCCAGCGCTGGCGATGCAGGAGCGGTGGGCTTGAGACTATTGCCTCATTGCTGTGGCTATTGCTTCTGCGGTTTGGCGCTGCTGCTCTTGGCTGGTGATGGTGGCTTCGCCGTCGCCTTCTTGTGTTCCATAGTCGCCGAAGTTGCCGTGGTTGCCGCCCTCTATGGTTATGATCTGGGTATTGTTGGGCATATTGCCAGTGTTCTTCTGGAAGTTTTCAACGTTTCGCACCTTATCGTTGCTTCCGTAGACAACCAGGCCTTTCAAGCTGGTATCCGCAAGGTTGCTGGTGGTATAAGCGGCCAGCAGGGCAACGCCTTCGTATTTGGAGGGACTTTCGGCTGCTTCCATGGAAGCCACAACGCCACCGAGCGAATGCCCGCCAATCCACCAATGCTTTACTTCTGGGCTTGCGTTAACTATTTCCTCTGCGGCGCCAGCGCCGAAGAATGCCAGGTTGAAAGGCATTTTTGCAATAACGCAGTAAATTCCTTGGTTGGCTAGCTCGCAAGCCAGCGGAACATAAGCTGCAGCTTCAACTTTGGCGCCTGGATACAGAACAATGCCATATTTTGAAGCGCTTTCGCCTACGGCGATATAGCTGTCTGTTTCGGTGGTGGTGAATTGGGAAGCTTGGTTGGCGGCCTGCCAAGATTCGGCTTCTTGCGCAACAGTACCGGTTGCATGGTAATAATCGTTAACGTAGGCGCCGAAACCAATGGCGAATACGGCAATAAGGGCAACGAATCCTACTGCTACGCGCTTGGGCCAGCGCCGTTTGTTCTTAAGTGTGGCTTCGCCATGAGCATCGGGCTGTGTGGTGCTTGCTTTTACGGCCTCTCTATTAATGGAATTTGCTGGTTCTGTATTGCACGCAGTAGATTTTTCAACGGAAGCTTTTGCGGGTGTTTCCCTGCTGTTTATGACATCTTTTCCCATGGCGGCTGCTTCTTCATTGGCTTGCCAGTTCTTATCTTTGGCGTTATCGGGTTTCTGTTGACTCATTGCTGCCTCTTTCGTTGCGCATGCCACATCTTTTTTCTGCAATATGGTACCTAATGCTGAAGTGGGGTATTGGCGCGAAATTGCCCGCAGGGCAGGGTAGTGCGGTAATATCGAGATCTAAAGACTTTTAGTTGAAAAGGATTTCGCTATGACCAAGACTTTCAAGATCTGCACGCTCCCTGGCGACGGCATCGGCCCCGAGATCATGGCCGAGGGCGTGAAGGTGCTCAACGCGGTAGGCAAGAAGTACGACGTCGAGTTCGAGTGCACCGATGCGCTCATCGGCGGCTGCGCCATCGATGCCACGGGCGAAGCTCTGCCTCAGGCAACGCTCGATTGCGCAAATGCTTCCGATGCTGTTCTGCTGGCTGCTGTGGGCGGCCCGAAGTGGGACACCACCGATCCTTCTAAGCCGCGCCCCGAGCAGGGCTTGCTTGGCATTCGCAAGGCACTGGGCTTGTATACCAACCTGCGCCCGGTAACCATCTTCAATGCACTGGCCGATGCTTCCACCCTGAAGCCCGAGGTAATCGACGGCGTTGACATGATGATCGTCCGCGAGCTTACCGGTGGTTTGTACTTTGGCAAGCGTGAGCGTTTCTACGATGAGGAAGGCGCTGGCACCAACGGCACCAAGGGTCAACGCGCATACGACACTCTTGAGTACCGCGAGTATGAAATCGAGCGCATTGCCCGCCAGGCATTCGAGGCCGCACGTAAGCGCAACAAGAAGGTAACCAGCGTAGACAAGGCAAACGTTTTGGAAACCAGCCGTATGTGGCGTGAAATCGTGCATCGCATCGGCCAGGAAGAATACCCTGATGTTGAGCTGGAAGACCTGCTGGTAGACAACACGGCCATGCAGCTCATCAACAAGCCTGCTTCCTTCGACGTGGTTGTCACTGAAAACATGTTCGGCGATATTCTCTCGGACGAAGCCGCTCAGATCACCGGTTCGCTGGGCATGCTGGCCAGCGCTTCTTTGGGCGACGGCGTGGCCCTGTACGAGCCTAGTCACGGCAGCGCGCCCGACATCGCAGGTCAGGGCATTGCCAACCCGTTGGCGCAGATCATGTCGGTTGGCATGATGCTGCGCTACACCTTCGATATGGGTGAAGCAGCCGACGATATCCAGAACGCCATCACCGCCGTGCTCGATGCTGGTTGGCGCACCACTGATTTGAAGGATGCTTCCACTCCTGCCGATAAGGTTGTGGGCACCGTTAAGATGGGCGATTTGGTGGTAGAGAACCTGTAGTTTCGCAGGTCTTCGGGCTGTAAAGCTCGCACCTCCCACAGCTCAGCAACGTCATGGCCCAGCTGGCCCGGGCTTCCTAATTATGGAAAGCAGAGTGCCGGCTGGGCCTTATTGTTTTTTGGCGGGCTTGACACTAGGTGGCTCGAATTCCCTTGTTTTTCCTTGTGCTTTCATACGTGGCGCAGGGCAGTGGGTTTATACTAGGCAAGTTAATCGTATGAACTACCAGCGAAAGTGAGCGCAGCAAAGCATATGGCTACCAAGGCACCTGAGGGAACCTTCGATCTTCTGCCTGAAGATGTGCGGTTTTGGGATCATTTCCGCAACACGGCATTCCAGATTTTTGGCCGTTGCGGCTATCAGCCCATTGAAACCCCGCTTTTCGAGCAAACCGATTTGTTCGTGCGCGGCATTGGCCAGTCTACCGATGTTGTTTCCAAGGAAATGTTCACCGTCGTTTCCGGCGGCAACCTTGAAAAGCTGCTTGCTGGCGAAAGCTTGAAGTCGAAGAGCCGTCTTTCCCTTCGCCCTGAAGGCACCGCTGGCACGGTGCGCGCCGTGGTTCAGCACGACCTGGTTCCGCAGGGCGGCGCTCCGGCGAAGCTAATGTATGCCGGCCTGATGTTCCGTGCCGAGCGCCCGCAGAAGGGCCGCCTTCGTCAGTTCCGCCAGGTGGGCGTTGAATGCTTGGGCGCCGATGAGCCTACGGTAGATGCCGAGGCCATCATCATGCTCATGAGCTTCTATGAAGCCATTGGCATTCCCGCCAGCGAAACGCGCCTTCTGTTGAATTCCATGGGTTGCGAAAAGTGCCGTCCGGCTTACCGCGATTTGGTGCAGGGCTTTATCCATGAGCATTCCGAAGAGCTTTGCGAAGAGTGCAACAACCGCGCCGACCTCAATCCGCTTCGTGCATTCGACTGCAAGAACGAACACTGCGGCCATGTAATGGAAGCCGCTCCCAAAATCACCGATCATCTTTGCGATGATTGCCGTGCACACTATGAAGCGGTTAAGGGCTACTTGGATGCCGCTGGCATTTCCTATGTGGAAGACTGGCGCCTGGTTCGCGGCTTGGACTATTACACGCGCACCGTGTTCGAAATCCAGGTTGATACGGGCATGGGCAGCCAGAACGCCATTGGCGGCGGCGGCCGTTACGATAAGCTGACCAAGGAAGTTGGCGGCCGCGACACTCCGGGCTTGGGCTTTGCCTTGGGCTACGAGCGTTGCGTTTTGGCTCTGGAGGCTCTGGGCAAGAAAACCGTGCAGGAAAGCAAGCCTGCTGCGTTTATTGCCTGCGTGGATGATTCCACCCGTGCTATGGCATTCACCCTGGCACAAAAGCTTCGAGCCGATGGCCACTACATTGAGCTCGACCATCAGAAGCGCAGTTTGAAGAGTCAGTTCAAATTAGCTGACAAGCTGGGCGCTGTTTGCGTGGTTGTTTTGGGTCCCGATGAGGTTGCCCAAGGCGTTGCCAAGGTTCGCAACATGGCAACCCATGAAGAGCGGGAAGTTGAGCTCGGAAACGTGGCGCAGGCACTCGCTTAGCGCCAAGGCGAGCAAGCCGTTTTCGCGCCTTCGGGTGCGTTTAGGATAGTTTGAAAGTTTGGCGCCCCTTGCGGGTGCCGATAACGATAGAAAAAGAGGAGCAAGCACTACCATGACCGATTATCTGAACGAGTACTGCATGCACTCCCACACCTGTGGGCAGCTGCGCCGCAGCGACGTTGACGCTGAGGTTACCCTTACGGGTTGGGTATGGCACAACCGCGACCACGGTGGCCTTATCTTCGTTGACTTGCGCGATCGCGATGGCTACACCCAGGTAGTGGTTGACCCCGATTGCGTTTCCGCTGAAGAGTTTGAGGTTGCCGAGCACCTGGG
>CAZQWR010000078.1:0-7794 GCA_964597085.1 uncultured Cryptobacterium sp. | reverse complement strand
ATGCCCATACAGCAAACGGCAGGCCGGGCAGCGATTTCACCAAACAGAAAGGCCATTATGGACATCGATTACTTGCTAGCGCTTCAAAGTTTCCGCGATGCAACTGGCAACGCGCTTTCCCCGTTCATGGAAACGCTCAGTATACTGATAATCCCCATCCCCATGATTTTAATGTTCCTGGTGTATTGGTGCGCCAGCCGCGAAGCCGGCAAGCGCATCATCTTCAGCTTTTCGCTGGGCATGTACGTAAACGGCCTGCTCAAGCTTATTGCCTGCGTGTACCGCCCCTGGATTCGCGATGACCGCATCATTCCCTATGGCGACGCGAAATCGGGCGCAACGGGCTATTCGTTCCCCAGCGGGCACACCACCTACGCCACCACCATTATTGGCGGCATCGGCGTTTGGTTGCGCAAGAAGCATGTGATTATTGCCGTTCTGTGCTGGGTTATTGTTCTGCTGGTAATGTTTTCGCGCAACTACCTGGGCGTTCATACTCCGCAAGATGTAATTGTGGGCCTAGTTTCCTCGCTCATTGTGATGTGGGCAGCCTGGAAAATAGAAGACTGGACCGACAAAGACCCTTCGCGCGACCGCATTGTTATGGTTGTTGGCCTGGTGCTTTGCGTGGCAACCACCATCTTCTACTTCGCCAAGCCCTACCCCATGGACTACCTGGCCGATGGCACGCTGTTAGTAGACCCAACCAAGATGCGCATCGATTCGATGCATGGCATTGCGCTTGTTTCCGCCTACGTAATCTGCCGCTACTTCGAGCGCCGCGGCTTCAACTTCCAAGAGGAAATTCCCTTCAAACGCCGCCTGGTTATAGGCTTGGTTTCGCTCATCCCGCTTACTGCTTGGTGCGTCTTCGGCCTGAAAGTGCTGCCCAGCGCAATCGGCTCGGAAGCCGGCCAGTTCATCGCCTTCGCCGGCATGGTGGTGTACGCCATGATAGTAGTGCCCAACGCCATGCGTCTGTTCAAGCCCAAGAAGGCTGTCGGCAACCAAACGCAAGAGTAGCGGCTTCGACCATCTTTATAGCAAAAACAAGCGATTTGAATCGCCCCCGTTTCTTGACAACTGGAAAAGGGAGGCATTCCCACCCCATACAGCGAATACACCTATCACATGATCAAGGCGCTGGAAGAAAAGAACGAAGGCTTGTTCAACTACACTGGCAACGAAGAACTAACCAGTTCGAAGTAGAGCCGCACTAACCGTTGGCCAAGCCTTTTAACTGGTAACCAGCAGAATAGCGCCGATGAACAGCAGCAATACGTACGTTAGCTTTAAGAACCGCTCTTGGTTCAAGCGCTTCCCCAGCTTGCCGCCCAAGAAAGTTGCCAGAGCAATAAGAGGAATGCAGCACGCCACAGTAATCACAACGTCGCCTGTAAAATGCCCCTGCTGCACCTGCAGGGCTGCATATAGGAAGTTCAGAACCGTCCACACGGCCGAAAGCGTTGCGCGAAACTGTTCTTTGTCGCGCAGCTTCTGCACTGCGTAAATTACCAGCAGCGCACCGCCAGAAACAAACATGCCCTGCACAAGACCTGCAGCCACAACAACCAGCACCAACGCCCATTCCGGCAGGAAGTGCTGCTTCTTCTGCACCAGGCTCTTAATGCCAACGGCCAAAATTATCAAGCCGTAAATCTTCAGCAGGAAGTGCAACGGAACAACCGTATCAAGCCACGCACCCAGCGCCACGAACGGCAGCATGATGCCAACAATCTTGCCGAACTCGCGCCAATTGATGAACTTGCGGCCCAAAACAGCCAGCAGGCCACAGCCCAAGAAGCCGGTCACGTTCAGGATGGAAACCGAGCTCTGCAGCCCCAGCAAATATGTACCCGGTGGCATGCAAAATATGTTGCCGGCAAAACCAGTGATGGCCTGCACTGTATATCCGAACAGGAACACCAATAGGAAGATTGCTCTTTCCATGCCCTCAACTTTCCATCGCATCGTACCGAAGCCGCCACTGAAGCCGCATTGCTATTCGCGGCCTTAGCCATTCTATTCAAAACCCTGCCAAGCATGTATCAAGGAAGCAAAGGTGGCATTTGCAATACCACAATTATGGTATTCTCAATGCATCAACAAGCAAAGAATCGGAGCACCAATGGCCGTATGCATCCCCATCAAAGAAATGAAAAACACCGCCGAATTCACCAACACGGTTCTTAACGCTGGCGAGCCCGTAATGGTTACGAAAAATGGCCGTGAGGCGCTTGTTTCCATGGCACCCGAAATCTACGAAGGGCTTTGCATGGAAGCCGCGCGTGCCCAATTGTACGACCTGGTAGATAAAGGAATAACAGAAGCACGCGAAGGCCGCACCATCGATGCCCGCCAACTCTCTTCGGCGCTACGTGAGCAGTATGGCTTCTAAGGTCGTTGTAGCTGAATCCGCCGCGCGCTCTTTAATTGAAGCTGCAGCATATATCGCAAACATACTGAGCGAAAAATCCGCCGGCTCCAACCTGCTGAATGAATTCGACAACTTCATCGAAACCGTCGGTCGGTTGCCCGGGCTATACCCTCTGTGCTCCGAAAAAAGGCTCGCTGCCAAAGGCATTCGTAAAGCCCTAATAGGAAACTACGTTGCCCTTTATGTCTACGAAAACGACCAGGTAACGGTTATTGCCCTCTTCCACCAAACCCAAGACTACGCAAAGCTGGTTTAACCCCAGAAAAGCACGGCGTCAGTGAAATGGACCGAAGGCAAGCTTCGCTAAAGATGGACGAATCCTCCAAATACCGCCACGAGCCATAAGCTGCATTTTTTACGGCAGCCGATACGTTTAGTTGAGCAGGCCCGTGGCGCTTCTTAGAGCCTAATGGCCGTGATAAAATTCGAAGAATTCGCAAGCCACTACGCAGCCTGCAAGCTGGATTCCAGAAAGGAACGCTTTATGAAGCTGCCCAATCCCAAAACAAACCAACGAAAGGCCCCGCTTTCCACTCCGCTGGCAAAACGAGGCAGAAATATTGCGCTGGGCGCCGTGCTGGCATTTTCGCTTTCCGGCGTTACTGCCGTAACCGCTTTTGGCGCAGAGGGCTCAAGCGTAAACGCACAAACGTATGCCTACGCCACCTCTGCCAATACCGCGCTGGCCGCAACCGACGGCTCCGATTCCGGCTACACGCCTTCTACCAAGTACGATCTGCGCGACCCCAATAGCGATGGCGACACATCCGACAGCGTAGTAACCCCCGTAAAATACCAAAACCCCTGGGGTAGCTGCTGGGGCTTTTCCATCATCGCAGCCGCCGAAAGCAGCATTCTGTCCGAGTCGGGCAAAACCTACGCAGAAACCAAGCTCGACCTTTCCGAGCTGCAGCTGGCGAAATCCATCTTCAACAATAATGGCGCACCCGCGCAGTACGCTTCGGAGGGTCAAGCCGGCGAAGGCTATCACAATTCATCCAGCAACCCCAACGCTGGCCTCGACGTGAGTTCCGGAGCCCTAGCCGCTGGCGGATACCCCACCTACGGAACCTCGGTTTTCTCTGCTGGTGTTGGGCCTGTAAATGAATCGGACGCTCCTTACACGAATGCCGAAGGCCTTATATATTGCCGCGTTTGGCTCAAAGACGCAGCAGCCAAAGATTTCAAAGTCTACCAGCTCACCGAACAGCAGGCCGAGCAGTACGAAGCAGACGGCGCCACCGTTTCGCGCCTCTTCTGGAGCGGAAACTACCTGAACAGCAACGGAACCACGAACTACACCGACTGGGAAGTAGACGAAAGCCTGTGGAACAAGTCGCTGTACACCCTAGACAACGGCAACATCATGCCCGAAACCAGGATCTTCGACGCCGAGGGCAACTATCAGGGAACCGACATGAGGGCGGTTGCGGCCATCAAGCAAGAAATAGAAAAGTACGGCCGCGCAGTTTCTACCTGCTTCTGCGCCGATACTTCCAGGCCAAACGAAAGCGGCATTGCGAAGTACATGAACCAGAACAATTGGTCCCACTACACCTACGAAACAGCCGAAGCAAACCACGCAGTAACCATCGTTGGCTGGGACGATACCTATTCCAGGACCAACTTCGGCGACGGCGTTAACAACCTCCCCGAAGGCGATGGCGCATGGCTGGTAAAGAACAGCTGGGGTGCATCATCGAACAGCTTCCCCAACAAAAGCAACTGGGGCAACGACGGCTACTTCTGGATCTCGTATTACGACCGCTCTATAACCCAATCGGAAACCTTCGACTTCGACCTCGGTTCCAACAGCGACTCCGGCGAAACCTACATCAACCAGTACGACTACCTGCCTGAAGCAATGTCCATCGCCAGCAGCTGCGAAAGCCCCATCAGCTCGGCAAATATCTTCACAGCAGAGGGCGACATGGCGGTTAGCAACCTTTCCGCCACCACCTACAACCCCAACACCACGGTGAACTACAAGGTATACCTGCTCGACAGCGATGCCGCCAACCCCACCGATGCCGAGCACAGCAAGTTGGTTTACGAAACGAACGAAACCTACGATTACGGCGGATTCCATCGCATCGCGCTAAACGAGTCGGACCAAATCGCAATGCGCAAAGGTCAACGATACGCCGTAGTAACCACGCAAAAATGCAACGATGACGGCCTCTACTATCAGGGCGTTGCGGTGAATGTATCCCAGCCAACCGATGAAATGATTGCCCAAAACGAAGAGCAGGCGTACACCAGCGTTCAGGAGTCGACGTACATGAGCCTTCTGAGCTCATACAAAAGCTACTGCCAGGCCAAATACCCCGAAATGTCCGAACAGGAAATCGAAACCGAAGCCATAGCCCTAACCGACGCGCGCTTCGAAGACGACGACATCCAGGCTGAGATAGAGAACCGAGTAAGCGACTTGGTAGACGCGTACAAGAACTCCTATTTCGTATCGAAGGTAAACTCCGGCGAAAGCTGGACGAACGCCACTTGGAACGTCGACGCCACCACCATGACCTCCACCAGCGAAAGCACAGCGGAATGGACCGATTGGAGCGAAGCGGTAACCAGCAACGTCCAATCGAAGAAGTACTTCGGCAACGCAATGGAGTTAGTGGCCGACAACGCTCCCATCAAGGCGTATTCCGAAGCCCGCAGCTGGGCCAGCGTTAGCGAACTTTCCAAGCTTGAACAGGCAATTGCCAGCGCAAAGGAAGCACTGGCAACGGCCAAGGTCAGCACCGATGGAACAGACGTTGCCGAAGGCGAGTCCTGGATGACTCAGGAGCAGTACAACGCCTTGAGTGCCGCCGTGGCCGATGCCGAAGCGCAGCTTGCCCTGGCTGGCAGCAACTACAAAACCACACTGGCGAACACCACGCCCACGTCCGACACCGTAACAAACGCAACCGATTCGCTGGCCTTCAGCACGCAGCAGGGCACCATGAAAGCCGCAAGCGCTAAAACGCCTGCAAGCCCAAAGGCCAATGACAACAATGCAGTTGACAACACGACGAGCACTGCAAAGACCGGCGACTTCACACCCATCGCCGCAGCCGCTGCACTCGCCTGCCTAGGCGCCGCAGCAGCCGTGGCGGCCCTGGCACGCCGCCGTAGGCATCATTAGGCTGTAAAATCAATAGGAATACACGCGACCAGGATGTCGCAGCAGCCACAACCAGAAAAAGAGGCTTCACATGGCAACGCAGCGCAGAATCGGAATCATCGGACTAGGCCACGTTGGTGCTCACGTAGCAAACAGCCTGCTATTGCAAGGCATCACCGATGAGCTGTATCTGTGCGGCCTGCAAGACCAAAAGGTAATCTCGGAAGCTCACGACCTACACGATTCACTGAGCTTCGTGCCCTACAACACCAGCATCGTAAACTGCGGCGATCGCTACGAAGAGCTTGCCAAATGCGACATCATCGTGAACTCGGTGGGCAACGTGGCCCAAGTTTCCGAAAGCCGCGATGGCGAGCTGTTCGACACCGCAGCATCTACCCAAACCTTCGTTGAACGCATCGTGGGCGCAGGTTTTAACGGCGTATTGGTTTCGGTTTCCAACCCCAACGACGTTATTTGCACCGCCATCTGGCGTTTGACCGGATACGACCCAAAGAAGATCATCGGCACGGGCTGCGGGCTCGATTCCGCGCGCCTGCGCTCCGAAATCTCGAAGGTCACAGGCGTAAGCCCCAAATCCATTCACGCGCACATGATCGGCGAACACGGTTTTTCGCAAATCGCCGCATGGAAATCGGCAACCATCGGCGGCACGCGAATCGACGACCTTGCCGCCGAAATGCCCGAAAAATACGCCTTTGACCAGGCAGAAGTTGAAGAGCTTGCTCGCAAGGGAGGTTACGTCACCTATGCAGGCAAGGGCTGCACCGAATACGCCGTTGCCAACTGCACCGCACGCCTATGCGCGGCCATTCTGCACAACGAGCATGCCGTGCTTTCGGCATCCACCCTGCTCACGGGCCAATATGGTGAAGAAGGGATCTTCGCTTCGCTTCCTTGCTTAATTGGTGCCGAAGGCGTAGAGCAGGTGTTCACGCCCGAGCTTTCCGCCGCCGAAGAGGAAGGCTTCCACGCCAGCTGCGAAACCATCCGCAGCAACATCGCCAAGCTCGGGCTTCCAAACGGTTAATGGCATATGCCACATAATCCTGAGCTCATGTAAGGCAATATTCCATGATCGTCTTACACAATCAGATGAGGAAACAATGGCCATGGCATCCGCAACTGTCAGGGTCGACGAGCTGCGCCGCAGGCACAACATGCACAACCTCAAGGGCGAAGGGGCGGCAGCCACGAATCCCATGACAGGCCAACGCGGGAGATTGGCTCGTCATCTGGTGCGAAGGCAACGGGCTGGCCGTCTTCCAGGGGAACGGCTCACACAACGAGCTGTTCAGGTAGAGGCAGACGCACAGCTCGCGGGGATAGGTCTCGGTTGTTGCTGGTATCGATTACGTAAACCTAGGCTACAGAAAGCGGCACCCGCCCATTCCGAAGTCTAGGACGAAAGAGGCAGAGGGGGGCAATTATGGCTACTTTGAAAGATGCTGTTTACGGGGCTGCGGTAGGTGATGCCCTCGGCGTTCCTTACGAGTTCATGGGGCGGGGCTCATTCCATGCAACGGGAATGGTCGGTCATGGCTCGCATAACCAGCCAGCGGGAACGTGGTCTGACGATACCTCAATGATTCTCGCAACATGCGACAGCATAAGGGAGGTTGGACGCATAGACGTTGAGGACATTCGGAAGAAGTTCAGGGAATGGTTCAAAAGGGGAAAGTACGCGATAGATGGAAGGGTTTTCGACTTCGGAAACACTGTTGGCAGGGCGCTTTCCCGAAACGAGGGCTGTTCCGATGTTATGGACAACGGCAACGGCTCGCTTATGCGCATTATCCCGCTCGCTTTCACCGATGCAACGGACGATCAGGTAAGGGAGGTTTCCGCTATCACCCATGCGCACAGCATTTCGATGAATGCTTGCGTTCAGTACGTCAATGCCGCTAGGTCGTTGATGATGGGCGAAGAGCTGGAAATATATCTTCCAAGCGAGGTGAAGAGCGGCGGGTACGTGCTGGACACTTTGAGCGCTGCTTTCTGGTGCCTGGAAAAGACGGACAGCTACAAAGATTGCGTGCTTCTCGCTGTTAACCTCGGTTCCGATACCGATACAACCGCTTGCGTTGCAGGTGGCTTGGCTGGAATCAAATACGGGTACGATTCGATACCGAAAGAATGGGTTGAGCAGCTAAGGGGCAAGGACATCATCGAAAGGTGCCTTTTCTAGGTGGTTGATAATATCGATTACGTAAACCTA
>CAZQWR010000077.1:0-7819 GCA_964597085.1 uncultured Cryptobacterium sp. | reverse complement strand
CGTTATGGCGGAAGATCCGCGTGCAATGGCAGGCGCTGCAGCCCCCATGGCAGCAGCTGCCCCGCAAACCATGCGCTTCGAAGACATGCAGCCGGCCGTTCCCACGCCGCGCAGCGCCGAACCGCAGCAGGCACGCCTTATCGACCTCACCACCAACCGATCTTTCTCCCTTAGCAACGACCGCGTGCTCCTTGGCCGCGCACTTTCCAGCGACATTGCCATCGAGGACCTGAACGTAAGCCGCACCCATGCAGAAATCCGCCGCGAAGGCGCAAACGCTTGGAGCGTGGCCGACCTTGGCTCCACCAACGGCACGCTGGTAAACGGCAGGCATATTGCAAGCACCATGCTTCAGGAAGGCGACCGCGTAACCGTAGGCACCACCACGTTCCTGTTCACGTTCCAGTAAGGGAAACGAACTTATCTTCGGGCTGCGCTGAACAGTGCAGCCCGTTTGCAATTTATAGGCACCTTGAACAAACCCGAGCAAACGATAGGCTATCCCAGATGATCGACGTAATACTGCTGATATGCAGGCTGCTTTTCGTGGCGCTGCTGTACCTGTTCCTTTTCGCCATCATGAAAACCGGCATCGGCATGGTACGCGGCCAACGCAAGAAGGGTCAGCGCTGGACGGTTGCCATCGAAAAGGGGCCCAAGGAACTGCGCGGCGTGAACATCGCCGTAAGCGGCCCGGTAATCGTTGGCCGCAGCCCCGGAAGCGACATCGTAATCGGCGCGGAATACGTTTCAAGCCGCCACTGCCGTTTTGTGCTCATGGGTCAGAACCTGTTTGTTGAAGATTTGGGCTCCACCAACGGCACCGCAGTAAACGGCCGCTACATTGCAGAGCCCACCTCCCTGAAAAACGGCGACAAAGTCACCGTCGGCGACGTAACCATGCGCGTGCGATACGCCCAGTAAACGAAGAAGATGAACTGAATGCCTACACAACGCAATCCTCGCGCTGAGCAAAAAGCAATAAACGAACCCAACGCAACCTCATTCTTCGGCAGCCGCACCGAAGTTGGCCACGTGCGCGAGCACAACGAAGACAGCCTGGTGGTTACCCCGCCGCTGTTTGCCGTGGCCGACGGCATGGGCGGCCACGAAGCCGGCGAAGTGGCATCCGAAATAGCCATCAAAACCCTAGCCGAGCTGGCACCCGCAAACGCCGACGGCGATGCCCTGGCGCGCGCCGTGGTTGCCGCCAACCTCAACGTAATCAAGGCCCCGCGCGAAGGCATTGGCCGCGAAGGCATGGGCACCACGCTCACCGCCGCCATTTTGGAAGGCGAGCGCCTGGTAATTGCCCAGGTAGGCGACTCGCGCGCTTATCTTCTGCACGATGGCCACCTGCAGCAGCTCACGCGCGACCACAGCCTTATGGCCGACATGATCGAAGCCGGCCAGCTCACTGAAGCCGAAGCCCGCGTACATCCGAACCGCTCGGTTATCACCCGCGCCATCGGCTCCGATCCGCACATGCAGCCCGACATCTACGAGCTCAACGTTGCCACGGGCGACCGCATCCTGCTGTGCTCCGACGGCATCTGCGGCATGATCGAAGACCAAGAAATCGCCACCGTTATGGGTGGCTCTGAAACCGCGCAGGTTTGCGCCGACAACCTGGTGGCTGCAGCGCTTTCCGCCGGCGGCTACGACAACGCAACCGCCATCGTAATCGACGTGGAAGGCTTCCGCGTAGTGCGCGAGCGCAAGGCAAAGCGCAAGGGCAAGATCTGGGCAGCATTCCTTATTGTGTGCGTGCTGGCCATCTTCGCCATTGCCGGCGTTACCGGATACCAATATGTGAACAATTCCGCCTATCTCATCAACCAAGACGGCAAGGTGGCGGTGTATCGCGGCCTGCAAGACGAATTGCTTGGCATTCCGCTTTCCAACCTGGAGCGCGTAACCGACGTTGACGTAAGCAAGCTGCAGCCCAGTGTGGCCGAGCGCCTGAACAAGGGCATTTCGGTTGGCAGCATGGAAGAAGCAGAGGAAACCATCGCTTCCTACGAAGATGAGATCAGCCGTCAGGCTGCCTCCACTTCCACCACCGCCACCGGCAGCACCTCGGCAACCGGCACGGCAAGCACATCGAACGCCAGCACGGCTACCACCCAAACCACTACCCAGTCCAGCACAGCCAACCAGGCAAGCACCCAGGGCTAGCGAAGGCAGGTAGCGCATGACTCGTCGCAACACAGAGCTGCTGCTCCTCTGCATAGCAGCGCCATTGGTAATACTGCTCTTCGCTATGGTTGCCATAAACGAAGGCGGTTCCGTAACGCTCGATAACCTTACGGTTCCACTGGGCATGTTCGCCACCTTTGTAGTGGCTCACCTGGCTATTCGCAAACTAGCGCCCGGCGCCGACCCGGCAATCCTGCCTATTTCGTTTGCGCTTACCGGCATAGGCATCGCCTTCATCACGCGCCTTGCCCCCGACCTGGCAATGAAGCAGGTTGGCTGGCTGTTCTTGGGCGTAGTGTTCATGGTTGTGGTGCTGGCCGTGGTGCGCAACTTGGACAAGCTTTCAAACTACAAGTTCACCATCATGATCTTGGGCATCTTGCTGCTGCTTTCGCCCTTGCTGCCCGGCATCGGCAATGAAATCTACGGCAGCCGCATCTGGCTTTCCATCGGCGGCTTTTCTATGCAGCCGGGCGAGCTGGCCAAAATCTGCATCGTGGTGTTCCTGGCAGCCTACCTGGCCCAGAACCGCGAAATGCTCTCCGACTTCTCGCACAAAATAGGCCCCTTCCCCGTGCCCGACCTGCGCGCGCTCATGCCCGTTCTGTTCATGTGGGCAATCGCGCTTCTGGTTATCGTGTTCGAAAAAGACCTGGGCTCGGCGCTGGTGCTGTTCTTCGTGTTCGTTGTAATGCTCTATGTGGCAACCGGCAAGCACGCCTACATCTTCATCAGTCTTTTGCTTATTGCGCTGGGCTTCGTAGCGGCGTACTTCCTGTTCAGCCATGTTCAGGTTCGCGTCGAAACCTGGCTCGACCCGTTTGCCGACCCAACCAACACGGGCTATCAGCTGGTGCAGAGCATCTTCAGCATTGCCGACGGCGGCCTGTTCGGCGTAGGCATTGGCAACGGCATGGCTTCGCAGATCCCTGTTGTTGAGTCCGACTTCATCTTCAGCGCCATCGCAGAAGAGGCAGGCCTTTTGGGCGCTGCCGGCGTTCTGCTGCTGTACCTGCTGTTCAGCATCCGCGGCGTGCTCATTGCCGTGCGCGCAAAGAGCGACGTCAGCTCGTTTATGGCGGCAGGCTTCACTGCCATCATCGTGCTGCAGGCATTCATCATCGTGGGTGGCGTTACCCGCCTTATCCCGCTAACGGGCCTTACCATGCCCTTCGTCAGCCAAGGCGGCTCTTCGCTTCTGGCCAGCTTCATCATCATGGGCTTCCTTATGCGCGCAAGCGACCAGGGCACCGGTCTTGGAACGGAAATGACCTCAGGCACAGGCGGCATCAACATCAACGGCGCCTTGGGCCGCGTTGCCCTGGGCAAACGCCTTACCGGCACGCTCATCGTGTTCTCGGCGCTGTTTGCCCTGTTGGTGGCCAACCTTACGCTCATCATGGTTATCCAAGCCGACTACTACAAGAACATGAGCATCAACAACCACACCATCGCCAAGGAATCCAAAACGGAGCGCGGCGCCATCACCACCTACGACAACGTGCTGCTGGCCCATTCCGTCCTGCAAAGCGATGGCACCTATAAGCGCGAATATCCCGCAGGTACGCTGGCTTCGCAGATTGTGGGGTATGCATCCGACACCTACGGCACTTCGGGCATTGAATCTACCTGCAACGACACACTGAAGGGTGAAAGCAACTACGCCTCCTGGATTGACGTGCTGAATTCCTATTCGGGCGCGGGCACCGCTGGCAACGATGTGAAGCTCACCATCAACTCCACCGTGCAGAAGGCGGCGCAGGAAGCGCTTTCGGGCTACAAGGGCGCCTGCGTGGTAATGGATCCCGAAACGGGTGCAGTGCTGGCCATGGCTTCTTCGCCCACCTACGATGCAAACGATGTGGAGGAAATCCTCTCCAGCGGCAGCAGCGATTCCTCTTCCCTGTACAACCGCGCAACCCAGGCACTGTACTCCCCTGGCTCCACGTTCAAGATCGTTTCGCTCACCACGGCACTCGAAGAAAACATAGCCAAGGAAGACACCACCTACGATTCGCCTTCGAAGCTCGACATCGGCGGCGGCGTGGTTACCAACTTCAACAACGCATCGTATGGCAGCATCACGCTGGCACGCGCAACAGAGCTTTCTTCCAACACCGTGTACGCCCAGCTGGGCGATGCCATTGGCCCGCAGAAGCTTGTTTCCTCTTCTGAAGAATTCGGCTTCAACCAGGCCCTCAAGTTCGACCTTCCGCTGGCAAAGAGCCTCATGCCCGACCCAGACGAGATGACCCAATGGGAAACCGCATGGGCAGCTGCAGGCGAACCGGTAGGCGAGCATGAATCGCCCGCAGGCCCACAAGCCACCGTGCTGCAAATGGCGCTGGTAGGCTGCGCAATTGCCAACGACGGCACCATCATGCAGCCCTACCTGGTAGACAGCGTAAGCAACGCCGAAGGCAAAAACAGCTACCGAGCAACGCCCACCACGCTTTCCACCGTATGCTCCTCTTCGGTTGCAAAACGCGTGAAGAGCGTTCTGGAAGGCGTAGTGAACAAGGGCACCGGCACCGCTGCCCAAATCAGCGGCGTTCAGATTGCCGGCAAAACCGGTACGGCTGAAACCGGCAAGGAAAAGGATGACCGCTGGTTTGTGGGCATGGGTCCCTCGGAAGACTGTTCGGTTGTTGTTGCCATCGTTCTGGAAGAAGCCGGCGAGCAGCTTTCGGGCGGCGCCGCCGGACGCGCGAAGGGCGTGCTGGAAGCAGCACTTGAGGTGCAAGGCGACTTATAAGGAAACGATTAATCAAAACATCGTGAAAGCCCCTATGCAAAGGGCATTTCACTAAGGTAAATAAGTTATGCTTGACCATTAGTTGTTAAGCATGATCCAAAGGGAGTTTAAACGTGGCTGGAAGCATGGTTGGCAGAACATTCAATAACCGCTACACGCTTACTGAACGAGTGGGCCTGGGTGGCATGGCCGAGGTATACAGCGCAAAGGACAACGTCCTTGGGCGCACGGTTGCCGTAAAGGTTATGCTGCCCCAATACGCAGCAGACCCCACCTTCACCAAGCGATTCCGCCAGGAAGCTGCTTCGGCAGCCAACCTGCAAAGCCCCTACATCGTAAGCGTTTACGACTGGGGCCTTGACGGCGAAACCTACTACATCGTCATGGAGTTCCTGCGCGGCACCGATCTTAAAACCGCTATTCAAGAGCGCGGCGCCATCAACCAGCGCAAAGCTGCAGAAATCGGCTCGCAGGTTGCCCAGGCACTTTCCGTTGCACATGAAGGCGGCGTAATCCACCGCGACATCAAACCGCAGAACATCATGATCCAGCCTGATGGCAACATCAAGGTAATGGACTTCGGCATTGCTCGCGCAGGCGATGCCGGCCTTTCCCAAACGGCAACCGTTCTGGGTACGGCTCATTACGTTTCGCCCGAGCAGGCTCAGGGCAAAGACCTCACCGGCGCAAGCGACATCTACTCCCTGGGTGTTGTTCTGTACGAGGCAACCACCGGTAAGCTCCCCTTCGACGGCCAGGACGCAGTAAGCGTTGCCGTTAAGCAGGTAAACGAAATTCCGGCACCGCCCAGCAGCATCAACCCCAACATCGATCCGAACCTGGAAGCTATCATCATGAAGGCCCTGGAAAAGGATCCTTCCCGCCGCTTCGCCGACGCATCGGAAATGCGCCACGTTCTGAACGACTTCCTGGCTGGCCGCCCTGTTAACCTGGGCGAAGACATCAGTGGCCTGAAAACCCAGGTAATGGGCGTTCCCAACATGCAGAATGCCACCCAGGTAATGAGCCCCGTAGCCGGCCAGAACACCGGCACCGGCAACTTCACCAAGGTGTACAACGCAAACAACGAAAACGAAGACGCTGCCAAGAAAAAGAAGAAGCGCAACATCATCATCGGCGTTGTTGTGGCCCTTCTGGTTGTGCTGGGCATTGCAGGCGCCGTTTTTGCCATGGGCGGCAACGAAAAGGTTTCCGTGCCCGATGTTACAGGCAAGCCCATTGCGCAGGCGCGCACCACGCTTGAACAGGCCGGTTTCCAGGTTGGCACCGAAACCGAGGTGTACAGCAGCACGGTGGCAAGCGGCAACGTAGTAAGCACCGACCCGAAGGCAGGCGAGCAAGCCACCAAGGGCAGCACCATCAAAATCAGCGTTTCGAAGGGCACCGAGCAGGTTTCTGTGCCCGACCTGAAGGGCAAGTCGGCCGATGAAGCCCAGAAGGCGCTTGATGCCGTAGGTCTAACCGGCAAGCAGGGCGACACCGTATATTCCGACGATGTTGACGAAGGCAAGGTAGCAACCCAGGAAGTTTCCGCAGGCAACAAAGCCAATAAGGGCGATACCATCGTGTACCACATTTCCAAGGGCTCCGAAAAGGTTTCCATCCCCAACGTAGAGGGCATGAGCCAGTCCAACGCCACCAGCAAGCTTGAAAATGCCGGCTTCACCGTTAAGGTTGTCACTAAGGAAAGCAGCACGGTAGACAAGGGCACGGTAATTTCCCAGAGCGAAACGGGCAGCGCCAAGAAGGGCGAAACCATCACCATCACGGTTTCTTCTGGCGCAGGCACCACCAGCGTTCCCAGCGTAACGGGCAAAACCGAAAGCGAAGCCAAGAGCGCACTCGAAAGCGCTGGCTTCAAGTGGGATGTGCAGCAGCAAGCAAGCTCCAGCGTTGCAAAGGGCACGGTAATTTCCCAGAGCCCCAGCTCCGGTAAAGACGCCACCAAGGGCAGCACCATCACCATCGTGGTTTCCACTGGCGCAAGCTCCAGCACCAATGGCAGCAGCTCCACTAACACAAACGGAAACACCAGCAATTAGCCCCAGTGCAAATAAACAAGCAACAAGAAGCCGCCCCTGGGCGGCTTCTTTGCGTTAGAGGAGCAAGCGGATTCAGGAGCCAAAAGCCACAGCCCACACTTGAAGAGCGAAGCGAATTCAGGCATACCCGAAGGGCATAACCGAACCCGACTCCACCCCACGTTTGAGGAGCGAAGCGATTTCAAACGAAACGCCCGAAAGGGCGTTAATGAACTCCAGGTATGCGCCAGCAAAACAGCGAGAGGGGCGCCAGGCGCATGAGCGCTAAGGCGTAGTGTGCTAAAGTGCGCAATCTTGTTTAACGAGGCGAGCAAGATTGATCCCGCGCGGTTGCATAATTGGGGGGGGTAAGCATGCCACTGGCATGTTTACCACGCGTAGCTAAAGCGCATGGCGTCTGCGCAGCGTCTCGCGTCTCATGCGATTATTAAAAAAGATCCGCCTAGGCGGATCTTTTTAATGCTCTGGCGCCCCCGAGAGGACTCGAACCTCCGACGCACGGTTTAGGAATCGGAGCAATTATTTACACATGCTTTCATGCACGTTCATTTACGTGCGTTTTCGTCTGTTTCCATCCGATTTTCTCCACCTTCGCCCATCTTCGCGTGCAACTCCGTGCAGCGCGGTTGCACGAGTGACCTTTGCGGTAAGCTGATTATCACCGCAGGGGCTTTGACACCTTCTTGGTTGCTCTTTCCGAGCGATTCTTCCTTCCCCCCTGCGGTGCTTTCTTGCTTGCCCCCTGGCGCTGACAGACCGCCAGGGGGCGTTTTGCCTCCAAGCACGGAGACAGACCGCGCCA
>CAZQWR010000076.1:0-7836 GCA_964597085.1 uncultured Cryptobacterium sp. | reverse complement strand
GGGAACGGCCGGCTGCACGTCTTCGAAGCGCATGGTTTGCGGGGCAGCTGCTGCCATGGGGGCTGCGGCGCCTGCCATTGCACGCGGGTCTTCTGCCATAACGTCCACGCCGCTGCTGGCGTACTGGCCGGCGGGCTGGGCGGGAGCGTACTGTTCCTGTGCGAAGCCCTGCTGCTGGTAGGGCTGCTGTGCCGGAGCTGCCTGCTGAACAGGGGCGCCGGTTTGCGGGGAAAGGCCGTAGCGCTGCATTTCCTCTGCGCGGAGCTGCTCTACGATGGGGGCCGAAACCAGCTCGGCGATAACGTCGAACTTGCCGGGCTTCAGCTCGTCGTCGATGATGAAGCGCACCAGCGGGGAGCCGTCCATTGCCAAGCCCAGTTCGTTTGCCTTGCCGCGAAGGTAGGTTTCGGTTTCGCCGGCCAAGGTGGGGTAGTAGCCGAACAAGCGCTCGTCGTCGTCGGGGTTAACAAGCACGGTGTAGAGGGTGGGGGCAAATTCCTTGCCTGCGCCTACCATCTTTTCGCGACGCATTTGCTTTTCAGCTTTTTTCGCGATTTGAACGGGGCTGATGGGTGCGTCAAAGAGCTTATCGCCCATGCCGTCGAAACCATCTTCAACGTGGCGCTCGAATTTCGAGAAGAACCCCATGTACGTCTCCTTACGGTGCTTAAATCAGTTACTTGGAGCTACGGCTTCCTGCCGCATGACATTCCAAACAACAATCTTGCCATAAATGGTGAAATTGGCATCCTTTTTCACCTAATCGGCGCTTAAATTCGCACAAATTATTTATGCGGCTGGGAGTTGGCCAATGCTGGGAGCCCGCGCGGGGAGGCGGGGCGCCTCTCGGGCTCGGGCGGGCTTCCTTCGGTTTTCTTCGAAAGAAGTTTATAAATTTGCGGTTGGCATAGCGAAATGATTCGACGCATGGTTCAGGGCATCCCGGAATCTCTGCTCGAATACCTGGGGCTATGCCTTTTTATTTCTTTCGAAGAAAACCGCGCCCTTTACGAGCCCGAGAGGCACCCCGCCTCCCCGCGCGGGCTCTTGCCGTTCCTGGGGTGGGGGACGGCTCTTTCGAATGGGCTTTGCCCTATTCGAAATTCGCCTTGGGGTGGTTGGGGGATTGTTGGGGCGATAATCTCGTTTTCCTTGAGGGGCGGGGAGACTGCTCTTTCGATGTGCTTCGCACTATCGAAATTCGCCTCGGGGCTAGGCCACTGCTCTTCTGATGAGGGCTTTGCCCTCATCAGAATTCGATTTGCACAGGCTTGGGGCTCTTTTGGGCGGCTTTGGACACCAAAAATTCGTGTTGGTTTGGGGCTCGGCTCTTTCGACGGGGCTTCGCCCTATTCGAAATTCGCTTTAGCGCTGTTCGCCTTTTTCGGCTAGGAGCTTTCTGATTTTCTTTAGGTGCTCTAGGCCTTCCAGATAGCCTGTTCGGGCGGCGGTTTTTAGGTTGTCTTTGTTGCGCTCGGTGCGAGACAACTCCAGGCTGGCATCGGGTGTGATTACGTAGGCTTTGCCCTGCTCTTCCAGCTGGAAAGCGAATTCACGCTCGCCGTTGTACACCAGGTGGCGATTGCGCATGGCGTCGATGAGGTTGGGGTATTTGCCCAGTACTTTTTCCATGGCGAAGATGCCCTTTTGCGGTTCCTTGGTGAAGTTGCGCGGTTGGGTTAGCACCACTACTAGGAAATCGCAGCCGTCTTCCAGGGCTTTTTGGCAGGGGATGGGGCGGGTTATGCCGCCGTCCATGTAGAGCTTGCCGCGGAATTCAACCGGAGGGCTGAACAGGGGCAATGAACAGCTGGCTCGTATAACGGTGAACTTGGGGTCTATGTCCTCTTTAGTGAAGAACACCGGCGTGCCGGTTTCCACATCGGTTACGCCCACTACGAATTCGCAGGGGTTTTCCATTGCGGTTTGCATGTCGTAGGGCACGGTGTCGGGTAAGTCGCCGAAGATGAAGTCCATGCCGAAGTACGAGCCGGTTTTGAGCCAGCTTTGCAGGCTGGCGTAGCGCGGGTCGGCGGTGTAGTCGATGTTGCAGGAAAGGGCGCGGCCGCGCTGTTTGGAAACATACGAGCTGCCATTGCTTGCGCCTGCGGAAACGCCGATGGCGTAGTCGGCCCAAAACTCCTGCTCAAGGAATGCTTCGATAATGCCTGCGGTGTAGGCGCCGCGCATTCCGCCGCCCTCGAATACGATGCCAACTTTCATGAGTGCTCCTTTTGTTTCGGGAGCGCGCTTCGGGCGGGTTGCCGGCAAGCTCTTTAGCGCGTTTTCGCTTCGTTGCTGCGAATAAAAGCGAGCTAAGGAAACTGCCCGGTTTGGGCCTGCCCATAGGCGTTCGCTCTTGGTTGTTTTTAGAGAGTATATTCCAATTCAACAAGTGTGGCGTTTGCTGTTTATTAAACGAAACGGTTTTTGCTGAACTGGGGTTTTGGCAGGGCTCCTTATTCGAGAAACTGCTTGTATAGCAGCCTTTTAGCGGTTGTGTTGGTTCCTTTTTGGCAAGGCGGAGCGGCGGTTCTATGTGGTCTGGTTGGGTTGTTACCGGTTCGGGTCGGGGCCGCGTTGGCCGTGCCTAGCGCCCTTTCGATGCGAGGTGGCCCCGCCTGTGCTTTCGGCGGCTTGCGCGAAAGCGTTGGACAGCCCTCCGATTCGCCGAGCGCGGAGCGCCTTTTGTGTTGCCGAGCCATAAATTCTATTGCATTCGCATGATTGTTAGCTTAAGGTAACTCTCCGATTTTGAAAGTTACCAATGGATAACTTTGCCCCCGCGCGTGCACAGCTCCCTTGCGCAGCGCAGGGCGAAGGGCGCACCCAGGAAGGAGAACGCGCTTCCAAAAAGTAAGGAAAAGGACATACCCCAACCGAAAGGAACCTTATGGACGAACAGTCTGTACGGGGCAAGGTGGGAGTTGGCCAAGCCGCAGCCCGCGGTTTCGTGGCCACGGCACTTACGCTTTCGCTGGTGCCCTCACTTGCATATGCGAGCCCCGAAACGAAAGAAGAGACCTCTGGCGCTACCAACACTCAAGAGATCTCTTCCCAAAATGAAGCCGAGACAGCTTCAACGAGCAATTATACCCTGACCAGCCTTGCGGCTGCTAACTCCAGCTATATCTACGACTTGGCGAAAATTGCCGATGGCACGTACACGGGCACGGCAACGGCCGATTCCAACGACCCTCTGAACAAGGGTGATGAATGGGACGCCGAAAGCTACGAGGTAAGCGTTTCGGTAACCGTTTCCAGCGGCAAGATTGCCAAGGTGGAAATAGGCGACTATTCCCAGCTTGGCGATGACGACTGGGACCGTATGGACAAGGCTGTGAACGGCTATTCCAAGAAGGGCACCACCTACACAGGCGTTGCTTCCCAGATTGAAGCCAACGGCAGCACTTCCAATGTAGACGCCGTTTCTACCGCAACCATTTCTTCCAATGCAATCGTTGAGGCAACCAACACCGCTTTGCAGGCTGCTTACGACGACCAAAACAAGCAGCAGCCCGTTGTGGACGAATACACCTACGGTTATGCTTCGCTGACCTGGGAAGAGTACTGGGCTGCCGAAGGCGTGTACAACGCAACCGACACTTCCAGCTCTACCGAGCCGGACCGCGATGCGGGTAATGGCGTATATGAATACGACAAGGGCGGCTACGATGTGGTTACCCGTGCAACCGCAAACCACGGCCTGCATCGTGGCAGCTACCAATGCACCGACATCATCGAAACCGCCGAAGGCGTTGAGATCAGCCCGCAGTATTACCCCAACAAGACGAGCTTCGTTGATACGGAAGGACATGCTTGGACCATCAGCGGCTCTTCGGTAACCGATGAATCGGGCAACGCCTACACCATCACCGGTCACAAGGTTACGGGCACCAAGTACGTTCCCGTTAAGGTGAAGACCGCCGACCTGGACGCTTTCAAGGCACAGTACAAGTTCTATGCCAATGGCGAAAAGCTGCAGGGCGGCTTCAGCGAAAACGGCCTTATTGCCTACTACGAAGATACGGCGCTGGTTGCTGCTGTCGATGCGGACACCAACGGCTTGAAGGAGGTATCGTACGACGGCTCTTCTTTCAGCTTTGGTAAGGCAGCCACCAACACCGGTTCGGGCATTGAGGGCCAGAGCCTGAAGCAGGCTAGCGGCGCGGAGGCTTCTGTGCGCATTACGGCAGAAGCCGACACCGACAATACCGAGAAGTTCCATACGGGCAGCTATGGTGAATTCCTGCGTGTGGACATCAACGGCGATTACGGCGGACTTGGCGCAAACATGCAGTCTGTGACCTGGGAATATTACGGCAACCTTGATAGCGAGCCTACTGCCAGCACCGCTGCTTTGGCTACTTACGGTACCAAGTTCGCGGCCGACAACTGGATGCATAAGAGCAATGGCATTCAGCTTGGCCTTACCGATTCGGCCCGTTGCCAGCTGCCTGAAGGCACTGACGGCACCGGCTACTGGAAGGTAACCGTGCACGCCCTGGGTTACGAGGACTACACCTATACGTTCCAGGCAACTTCTAGCAATATCTACACGGCGCCTACGCCCGTAACCGAGGAAACCAAGCAGAAGCTTTCTGATTTGGTAACCAAGGCGAAGTCCCTGAACAAGGCCAGCTATTCTGCCGAAAGCTGGAGCGCTTCTTCGATTGAAACCGAGCTGCAGGAATCTGAAGACCTGCTGGCCAACGCCGATGCCACTGAGGCGGCTGTTTCCGAGCAGGTAACTCACTTGCAGAATGCAATTGACGCTCTGGTAAAGGTTGCCCCCGAGGCCGGCGACTATATCCTGGTGAACATTCCGTACAGCAGCTTCTATGCTTCCGAAACGGGCAGCAACACCACCAGCGTTGACGTGTTCACCTCCGCCACCAAGAACAAGGCCCAAGGCAGTTTGGCCGCTGGTTCTTACCATCAAACCGATGCTGCTTCCGGCAACATTTTGGTTGAGGGCGTAACCTTCCCCGTTAAGGTAACCGCTGAAGCTGCCGCTTCTGTTGACTGGAGCGCGTTTACCCAGGTAGAAAGCCAGGATGCGCTGTTTGCCGCTGCCGACTACAGCTACATTTACTTGGACGAGGCACCTGCTTCCTACAAGGAAATGAGCGTTTCGGGCACTACGGCAACCTTCAGCGAAACCAAGGGTGCTGCAGCTACCACCATCGATGGTTCGGACGGCAGCTTCACCACCGAAAGCGGCTACGGCGACTACGAGCTTGACTACGGCATTGATTCTGCTGTTTACCAGGCACTTCAGGATTCCACCATCTACGCTGTTGTGGTTAACACCACCGATGGCTACGGCTATGGCATGCGCCATTTGGAAAACATCTGGCTGGCTGGGCGCAAGGGCGTGTTCGAACTTGCTTGGTGCACCGGCTTCACCAGCGAGGTTCACGGTTGCCCCACCAGTTCCGCGCACTACGCTTCCATGATGGGCAAAACCCTGAAAGACTTCACTGTGTATTCCAGCGCCGGTACCTACACGGTTTCGCTGGGCAGCGATGGTATCTATGTGCCCATCAAGAGCGCCGATGTTGCCATTGATGCGCAGGACGATGCGGTTTCGCTGGATGCTGAAGGCGCAACGGTGAGCGTGGCCGCCAACCTGCCCGATGATTTTGACGCCAAGTACGCCATCGATGATGTTGAGGTAACGGCGAAGGCTTCTGAAGCCCGCGCTGCCAAGACGGTTGAATTCGACGCTGCTTCCTTGAAGCCTGGTGAGCACACCATTGTTGCCACCGACGCCAGCGGCAAATACGCTGCGGTAAGCGATACGTTCTTGGTTTCTACCAGCAAGGCAGTTGCCGAGTATTCCGCCGATTCGAAGGCAGTTGAAAAGACCCCTGCCGCAACCGACGAAGACCTTGGCAACTTCATTGGCAATATTTCCAGCGTTACCGTTAATGGCACCGAGTATTCCGCTCAGGGACGTGGCTCGGTAAAGGTTGTTACCAGCTCTGGCGCTATTGACACAGACGCCGCATCGGGCTGGGGCGATAGCGCTACGAAGGTGTTCAACGGTTATGGCACCTACACCATGAAGGTTGCTTCCTCTGGCTACCCCAGCCTGGAGTTCACCTTCAACTACGAGGCCGATAAGAGCGCACTGAACTCGGCTATCGAGAACGCTTTCAAGCTTACCGAATCCGATTATTCGCAGGATAGCTGGAAAGCGCTGCAGGACGCTGTTTCTGCAGGTAAGACGGTTGCAGCCAACGTTGCCGCCACCGATGAAGAGGTAGCTTCCGCTGCCCAGGCAATTGCCGATGCGCAGGCCGCGCTTGCAGCCAACCCGCGCATTTCCCTGGGCGAGCTAGTGGCTAAGGCCCAGACTTTGACCGAAGCCGATTACACGAAAGCCTCTTGGAGCGCGTTGGATTCCGCTGTTAGCGCCGCAGAGGCCGTTCAGCAGAACGCCCAGGCAACCGATGCTCAGGTAACTTCTGCAAAGGATGCCCTGGCCAATGCTATGGCAAACCTGGTAGAGGCCGCCTCTACCGACCAGAAGACCAGCTTGAAGGTTGAGATTGGCAAGGCGGATGTTCTGAAGGAAGCCGACTACACGGCTGAATCTTGGGCCAAGTACCAGGAAGCCTTGAAGGCCGCCGTTGCTGTTGCCAATGGCGAAGACCTTTCGGCCAGCGAGGTTCAGACTGCGCTCGAAAGCCTTTCCAATGCTCGAAAGGGCTTGGTAGAGGCTAGCGATGGGCAGAATGGCTCCCAGCAGAGCGGTACCGAGCAGAACACCACCGCTCAGGGTGGTGCGGAGCAGAATGGCGTCGACCAGGGCTCTGATGAGCAGAACGGCTCCGCCCAGACCGCTGCCAGCAGCTCTGCCAAGACGGGCGACAACACGCTTGGCTTCGCAGGCGCATTCGGCGCAATTGCCGCTGCGGCTGCAGGCGCTGCCGCTTGGGCTCGCCGCCGCATTACCGGCAAGTAATCAAACCCCAATCAAACGCAGGGCCTGGTGGACGGGCCCTGCATATTCGCAGATGGCGGAGGGCTTTGTGTCTTCCGCCATCGCGGTGTAGTTGAGGAGGTGCAACTACCCATGACCAAACCCGAAGAAGGCAAGCACGCCCGCGCCAAGGAACGCGTGAAGGTGGCGGCTTTTCTGGTGCCCGCAGCGCTTACGGGCGCAGCGGTGGCCTTCGCGGTTGGCACGTACCAGCCGCTTGTGTTCGACCCCGATTCCATAGTTGCTGCAAGCAAAGCTGAGGCAGCGGAACTGCAAACTGCCGAGGCCACGTCCGAGAAAACCGCGGCCGAAGACCCGGTAATCGAGTCGAACTTCGGCCTGGACATTGGCAACTTGAGCGATGGCGTGTACACGGGCTCGGCCCGCGGATACAAGAGCGTTATCACCGTGCAGGTAACCGTTTCTGGCGGCAAGATTGCTGATATTCAGATTGTTTCGCAGGGCGACGACGAGCCGTACTTCACCAATGCAACCGCGGTGATTCAGCGCGTGCTTTCGGCGCAGAGCATGAACGTGGATACGGTTTCGGGCGCTACGTATTCTTCAACGGGAATTCTGGTGGCCATTAAGAACGCCCTTTTGCAGGCGGCAGGCCAGCAGCCGGTGGAAAACGCCGTTGTGGCTGCTCAGCAAACCATTTCGCATCAGCCCGCATCCAACACCTCCATGCCTGCGGGCGCTATGAAAGACGGCACCTACACCGGCGGCGCCATGGGCTACAACGACAACATAACGGTGAGCGTTACCGTTGCGGGCGGCAAGATTGCCAGCATTGTTGTGGTGAGCGAAGACGACGACGAGCCGTATTTCACCAATGCGCGCGC
>CAZQWR010000075.1:0-7905 GCA_964597085.1 uncultured Cryptobacterium sp. | reverse complement strand
GCTGGGCGAGGCGATGCGCGAGGCCGAAGGCCAAGCGCGAGCAGTACGCAACAAGAAAGCCCACAACCCAGCAAGCTCCCACAGCTAGAACGAGGCGATGTTTGCAGGCCGAAGGCCGCAAACGAGCAGTCTGCCCCGTTGAAGAGTTGGACGAAACAGCGAGCGGGATTCTGGCGAGTGCAGATGGCTTGAAGGCGTAAGGAGCAGGCCTTATGGCCGCGACGCACGCCTGAATGCCAGCTGCGCCGCCAGAATCCCGCGCAGCGTCAGGTCGTATGGAACGAAAAAGGGCCGAGCGAAAGCTCGGCCCTTTTGAGTGGGAGCATTGGACTACATCATGCCCATACCACCGCCGGCGCCGCCGCCAGCGAGTGCAGAAAGGTCGGGGCCTTCCTTCGGAATCTCGTTGATGGTTGCCTCGGTGATGAGGATAAGACCGGCAACGGAAGCTGCAGACTGCAGAGCCGTGCGGGTAACCTTCACGGGGTCGGAAACGCCCATGGAAATCATGTTGCCCTCTTCGCCGTTTGCAAAGTTGTAGCCTTCGCCCTTAGCGAATGCCTTTGCCTTCTCCACAACTACAGAGCCTTCGAAACCGGCGTTGGTTGCGATTGCGCGCATCGGAGCCTCAAGGGCTTTGCGGATGATGGCAACGCCAACCTGCTCGTCTTCGTTGTCGCACTCAACGGAATCAAGAGCGCCGATTGCGTTGATGAGGGCTACGCCGCCGCCGGCAACAATGCCTTCCTCAACAGCTGCACGGGTTGCCTGCAGGGCATCCTCGATGCGGCTCTTCTTTTCCTTGAGCTCGGACTCGGTAGCAGCGCCAACCTTGAGCACCGCAACGCCGCCGGAAAGCTTGGACAGGCGCTCCTGCAGCTTTTCCTTGTCGAAGTCGGAAGTAAGACGTTCCATCTCGGAACGCATCTGGGCAACGCGTGCTTCAACAGCAGCCTTGTCGCCTGCGCCGTCAACGATAACGGTGTTGTCCTTGGAAACCTTGACGGTCTTGGCGGTACCAAGAGCATCAACGGTAACATCGGCCAGGGTCATGCCGAAGTCCTTGGAAACAACCTTGCCGCCAGTTACCACGGCGATGTCTTCCAAAATGCGGGAACGACGATCACCGAAACCGGGAGCCTTGATGGCAACAACGTTCAGGGTGCCGCGCAGCTTGTTCAGCAGCAGGGTGCCCAGGGCTTCGCCCTCAACGTCTTCTGCAACGATGAGCAGCGGGCGACCAGCCTTCATGATGGCCTCCAGCAGCGGAACCATATCCTGAATGGAGGTAACCTTCAGGTCAGTGAGCAGGATGTAAGGGTCGTTCAGAACGGCTTCCATGCGCTCGGAATCGGTTGCCATGTAAGGGGAAATGTAGCCACGGTCGTACTGCATGCCCTGCACAACATCGATGTCGATGCCGAAGGTCTGGCTGTCTTCAACGGAAATTGCGCCGTCTTTGCCAACTGCCTCCATGGCCTCGGCGATCTTTTCGCCGATAACCTTGTCGCCTGCGGAAATAGTACCTACAGCGGTGATCTGGTCCTTAGTGGAAACCTCAGTTGCATCTGCCTTGATGGCAGCTACGACAGCATCGGTTGCCTTGTCGATACCGCGACGGATGCCCAGGGCATCGGCACCAGCGGTAACGTTGCGCAGACCCTCGGAAACGATAACGTCTGCCAGAAGGGTTGCGGTGGTGGTGCCGTCGCCGGCAACATCGTTGGTCTTAACAGCTGCTTCGCGAACCAGCTGAGCACCCATGTTTTCCACCGGGTCCTCGAGCTCAACTTCGCGAGCAACGGTAACGCCGTCGTTGGTTACCAAAGGTGCACCGAAAGAACGCTCCAGGGCAACGTAGCGGCCCTTAGGTCCAAGCGTTACCTTTACTGCATCGGCGAGCTTCTTTACGCCCTCGGCCATGCCAGAACGGGCATCGGCCTCGAACTTGATTTCCTTAGCCATATGAAAATCCTTTCAAACAAATTACCTAGATAGTGGCGGCCCCTGCCGCCGGCGGGCTGCAAACCAGCCGCGCAGAATTAGTCTTCGTAAACGGCGTAGATGTCGTCGGCGCGAAGGATGAGCACCTTTTCGCCCTCAACCTCTACTTCAGTTCCGCCGTACTTGCCGTACAGAACATGATCGCCAGCCTTTACGGGCATAGGGAGGTGATTGCCTTCGTTGTTAACCTTGCCCTGGCCAACAGCCAGAACCACGCCAGACTGGGGCTTTTCCTTAGATTCGGCAGCGATGTACAGACCGCCTGCCGTGGTTTCCTGAGCCTCGTCCTGCTTGACGACGATGCGATCACCGAGCGGCTTGAGATTCATAGTGAACTTCCTTTCGCAAAAACCGTGCGCTCCTTCGCGGAGCGTTCATTACCTTGGTTGTTTTAGCACTCGATTGGGTGGAGTGCTAACGGTTATACATACTAGCAACTTGCCAAGGGAATGCAACCACGGCAATAGAAAACTTGAGTGCATGACACTTAGATGTTACTTTCGCTACCCCGCCGCATGCAAAACCCGCCAAAACTCAACATAGTGCTGGGTTACACGCACCTAGCCGTCCAAGACCATCAGCGCAAGGGAAGCAGCCCATCCCTACCCTATGCGCTACAGCAAAAGAACGACACCGACCGCAGTCGGCGCCGTTCAGAGAGAGGGCCTAAGCGTTTAGAGCAAAACCTACTTGAACGCAAGCGTGTACGTTTGCTTGGTAGTTCCATCGGGGCCGGTTACTTCAATCTTGGTTGTGCCCGAAGCATCAACCGTTACTGGGCAGCGGCTCGAAGCAGGCTTGCCGTTTACCGTAATTCCCTTCGCCAGGGTGGACATGGTAACGGGAGTGAAGGTTACCTTGCTGCCGCTGGCCTTAACCTCGTAATCGAACTCGTACGGAACGAACTTATTGGGAATAGCGTACTTCAAGCGTCCATCGGCCAACGTTTCATCGGCTTGCGAAAAACCCGTCTTGTACTTGAAGTCATGGCCAACAAGCTCAGCATCCTTAAAAGAGATATTGCTTAAGTAGGCATTGGTTTTGTAGTCGAACAGCAAGTTGCTTTCAACGGTTTTGTTTTCACCACCGCGCGTATCGGTTTCAATGCGGTAATAGGTTTGACCGTCGTAGGTTCCCTTGTATTCGGCACGAACCTGCTTGCCTTCTTCAGAGAACGCGGTCCAATTCATGGTTTCGTACTGATTGCCGTCGGTTGCCACAATGGCGCCGTCGCCACGGCGGTCGTGGCTTACCCCGTTGGGGCCGAAATCAACCAACTTCTGCAGGCACTGCTCCCACACCGCCAGATAATCACTGCTAACGCCTACGCGGTTATGACCGGTGTAGAGCTCTTTTACCTTGCCGCCGTCTTTGTTGTAGAAATCCATAAGCTGCTGATGGAGCGAGAGCAGCAAGTCTTGCTTAACGCCCTTTGCGCCGAACTGGTCGGCAACCCAATAACGGTTTACCGCATAGATGTCGGAAGAGAACAAAAGCCCGGTTTCGCGGCTGTAAATCAGGATGGAAGAATCCTCATGGCCAGGCAGGTGGACTACTTCGAACTTGCAATTGCCCAAGTCGAACACATAGCCCTCATCAACCTTATGCACCTTGTCACCCGAGTAGGTGCCGGAACGCTCGGCGTCGATTACCTTGTTCCCGCTTGTGTACTTCTGGTTGTAGGTCTGGATCTTCCAGGGCTCGGTGTCGGGGTAGGTCCTATCGCAGAAGTACACGTCCAGGCCGGCTTCATAGGCGAAGGGCATTGCGCCGTTGTGGTCGCCATGGTTGTGGCCAAGAACGAAGCAGAAGGGCTTAGTGGCAACTTCTTTCACGCGGTCGATGAGCGAGGTGGTGGTGTTGGTGGGCATAAGGCCATCGTACAAAATGCCCGATTCGCTGCCTTCAATGTAGTAGGCGGCAGCCTGGAAATTGTCGAAGTAACGATGAACCGTTGGGAAGTTGGCATCGCCTTCATGAAGCACGTCATGAGCAAAATCATGCCAAGCAGGACGCTCGATTTTCCAAGTGAACTTGGTAACGGGCGAAGTTTCCAATCCTTCCTTTTCGGCATAGCATTCAACATTTACCAAAAGCCAAATGTTGTCGTAAGGAAGGTCTTTATTGTTGTTGAGGCCAAAGCATGGGTCGGCAGAAAAACCGGGATGGTACTCATACCAATCGCTCCAACCGGTGCCAACATAGGCGCCAATTCCGCGGTCCTGCACATAAAGGCCCTTGAGCTCGGAATGCGAGTATTTATCGATGGTTACGCGCCAGCGCACCGTTGCGTCCTTGGTTGCCGTTTTCCATTCCGGACGGCAGCGGACAAACTTCCTGTTGCTAACCGGCATTGCCCACACCGGACAAACCACGCGTCTATCGATGGCTTCGATGATCATGCGCGCTTCCGAATCGGTAATGCCTTCGGCGGGGTTGAGCGTTTGGTTGGTACGACCGCGCATGAAGTTGCGGCCCACCAGCGTGTTCAACGCATCGTAGCAATCTTTGGAAATATCACCGGCATCGTCGAATGCAGAAAGATAATCGCCTTCGATTTTCTCCATCTTGAAAGCACTGCACAAAATTACTGCCGCATCCTGACGGGTCATGGGCGAAAGCGGATAGAACAAGTCGTTCGAGCTTTCTGCATGGAGTACGCCCATATCCAAAGCCGATTCGATGGGCTTTACATAATCGCTGTCGCCGGTTACATCGAAGTAATTGCGCACGCGCTCCTTTTCAAGAACGTTGCCTTCATCGTCGATATCGACGCCATCGTCCATTACGGCGTTGTAGTGTGGCCAGCCAAAATACTTTGCAAGGCGCGTCATGAACGCACCGCGGGTCATGGGCTCATCCACTTCAATGGCATGCGCACCTGCGGTTTGCGTGGTGTGGAAAGTGATTTTATAGTCCGTATCGCCAAGCGACCAGGTTACATCCACATCATAACCACCAACGCCATCGCGCATTATGGCGGTTCCGTCGGGCCCAACCGAAACCAAATGCTTGTTGCTGGAACGCCAGGTGCCCTCGGTTTGGATTTGGCCGCCCTTTTTAACCGCCAACTTTACAGGCTGCACGAATTCCATGCTGTATTTCTTGCCCGTAACATTGCCAACGCCTTCAACAAAAATGCCATCGCCGCCGCTAGCAGCACTCGATACAGCCGTAACGCCATGGGGCAGCAAGGTGATAACCCCCATGCCAACGGCACCAGCAATAATGCCCTTAATAAGTTCGCGGCGCTCCACGCCGCCTTCTTTGCCTTCGGAGCTTGCGGCTTTGACTTGCGCCGCTTCTTCCTTAATTTCATCTGCAGCCATTTGAACTTCCCCTATTCCCTCTTGAGGTCCCCTTCAACCTCATTATCTCCTATAATATGAACGCGTTCACCTCCCTCTATTAGGCATTACCTAATATGAATGGGTATTTCGCAACACAAAATGCGACAGGCTTGCTGGCTTTGGGGAATTTAGGGGGATTCGCCTGGCGCCTGGTGAACGCAAGGGGGAAATCAACAATGGAAATCTATCAACTGCGCTATTTTCTTGCTATAGCGCAGACTTCAAATATTGCCGAAGCATCAAAGAAACTGCACGTGTCCCAATCGTCTATGAGCGTTGCCTTGAGCAGCCTTGAACGCGAGCTTGGCTTTGACCTGTTCGACAGAAACGGGCGCAGGCTAAGCATCAATACAAATGGAATTTATTTCGCGGAACAGGTGCGTGCAGCTTTCGCAACCGTAAACGATGCCCAAGCATCAATTGCCAACGACTTGGCAAAAAGGCAAAGCTCCGTCCTGTGCTCTACAGATTTGACCCTTGGTCAGGTTGCCGTAGTGCTTATCAGCGAATTTAGAAAAGTACACCCCGAAGTGGTTTTGCACTTTGCCTTCCATGAAGGGAACACCTTCAAAAGAAAATCGCCCGACATCGAGTTCCGGGGTACCAGCAAAGAGCTTGAAGAAAACGAGCGCTGCATAAAAATTGCCCACGAGAATTTTGTCGCCGTGTTCCAAGAAGGAAGATTCGACGACGGCGCGGGCGCCGTCCCCCTTGAACAGCTTCGCAATGAGCCCTACATTCTTCCCGGACCAGGCGAAATGCAAAATACCATGCGTTCGATATTCGAAGAAGCCGGATTTGTTCCCAACGTAGTAAGCGAGCTTCAGCTCCACCACGAAATATTGAACCTAGTGCGCAAAGGCGTAGGCTTCACCATAGCACCCGAACTAACCTGGCTAGGAGATGCCGAGGGCCTTTCCGCTCGGCCAATCAAAGAAACAACAAGGGGAAGAAACATCTACGCCGTAGTGCCCGAAAGATCGGTGCCTTCCGATTCAACCCTGCTGTTTATGGAGTTCCTTCGCTCGAACGCTAAAAGACTGCTGGTGCGAGAGCGTTCCGGTGCGGAACGCGCAAAGCAACAAAGCACCTAGATCATGAAATAGCGGTCGAGGTACTTCAACAGCTTTTCGCCCTGCTCCCTCGACTCAACAGCGAAGAGCCATTCGTTTTCGCCGTAGTCAAGAACGTCAAGCGCCCAAAGGTCTCGGTTGCCCCTTGCCGTAAGAAGCGCAAGAAAGCCAACCGTGACGGGATGAAAGGAAAAAGAGAGGCCGCCGACCCAAAGAATGCGCCCTTCTTCAGGGCATCCTCGCCTGCTTCTTCGCCAAATCATCGATGTCGTATTCCCTTTTGCCCCATGAGCTGTTCTTCGGATCGAGAATGGCCACTCCGCCTTTGCCGCTATAACACGCACGCTGAATGTCGCGGCGAGACAAGCCTATAAGCTTTTCTACTTGCGAGATTTTCCATTGGTGTTTTGGCGCTTCCGTTCCTCTCACCTCCCCGTTTTTACAAAAGCTGTTCAAGTGTTGAACAGCAACCTCAAATGCTGAGATGCAAAGACGAGCGGAAGAACTTGCCCGTTCTCTTTTCGGCGCGCCGTGTTTACGCGCCTCGGTTTTGCCTTTGTTTGTTTTTTCCACTTCTGCCTCCATAACGACGAATCACCTGTGACGAGGCAGTCCTCGTCGTTATAGGGCGTGTAAATTTCGCGAGAGGCATTGAGCGGAGGCAACACTCCCGCCCAAGCCTATCAATCTGTTACAGACACAACAAAAGCGGCACCGACATAATCGGTGCCGCTTTTTGCTTACGGGCTATGCAACCTTAGGCTGCTAGATATTTTCGAAACAGCCTCTTCGCCAAAACAAAAACGGCGCCGGGGCAATCCCGACGCCGTTTCCAGTTGCCGCTCTGCCGGGCGGCCAACTAGGAGGAGGGTCCTACAGATCTTCCTCAGTGAGTTCTTCGCGAGGAAGCATGTCGCGGTTCTTGTAAACAACCAAGCCAACGATGAGCAGAACGAACATGCAAACCAGTGCCACGCCGAATACACCGTTGTATCCGCCCATGTTCTCGGAGATGAAGCCCCAGATGTAGGAGCCGCATGCGCCGCCCAGGCCAAGGGACATGCCGATGTTCGACCAGATGATGGGGAACGAAGCGCCGTTACCGAAGGTTGCACGAACGGTCATAGGCATGATAACCAGAACAGCTGCGATGAATGCGCCCATGAGCACGCCGCCGATGGGAAGCAGGATGCTGTTGGGGAACTGCCACATAAGAGCCAGGCCAACGATGCCGCAGCCGCACAGAACGATGATTGCATTGCGCAGGTTTACGTCGGAGAACAGACCCAGGCCAACCTTACCAGCTGCGTTACCGAAGCTGTTAAATGCAGTGAGCTCAGCACCCGTTACGAATGCGCCAGCAACGGCACCAGCAACAACTGCGTCCTGAGAGTTGAACCAAACAACGTAGCTTGCGAAGTAAGCGTTGATGTTGCAAACGGTGTTGATAAGGAAACCGAACAGGATGATTGCCCAGA
>CAZQWR010000074.1:0-8153 GCA_964597085.1 uncultured Cryptobacterium sp. | reverse complement strand
AGCTCCCGCTTAGCTCAATCCAAGAATCCAACAACGGAAAAGCCATAGTCACCGTTCCCGTAACTCTAAGATGGAAGAAGGACATCAGCGATACTTGGCAGCTATATTTTTCAACGGATGCGCCCAATGCGGTTCTATATTCCGCCGAAGAAGGAAATAGGTATGTGAATTTCGGATCGAACGAAAACTCACACCCAAAAGGAGTATATGCAACTAACGGGTCAAGCGAAGCTAAGGTCGAAATAGAAATAACAGTAGATGCTAATCAAGGCGATACCTTGCAAGCAATTTACGAGAAAGCCCGCGATTCGCTGGTCGGGTATACGGTAAGCGCAACTGCGCTCTATCAAGACAACACGCACGAAGTTGCCACTTGCACCTTCGCCAAATAAAAAAGCGTCCCAAAGGACGCTTTGAAAAGTATGGGCGATGAGGCACCTAACCTAGCTGCCGCAGGGTCTAGCTCCAGAGGTATCCTACGCCGCGAACCGTTTCCAGGTGCTGGGAAAGCTCAGGGCCGAGCTTGGCGCGCACGCGCCTTACGTGAACGTCCACCGTGCGGGAGCCGCCGAAGTAGTCGAAGCCCCAAACACGGCGCAGCAAAGCATCGCGCGAATAGGTGCGACCCGGGTGCGTTACCAAGAAGGCAAGCAGCGCATATTCCAAATACGTGAAGTCAACCGGCTCGTTGTTCACAGTTACCTGGTACGTTGCCAGGTTGATGGTCATTCCATCGATGCTGATGAAGTCGTTGGTAGAGCTTTCGTTGCCAGGCCACAGCAGCTGGCGAATGCGAAGTGCACACTCCTCAGAGCTGGCTCCATGTACTACGAAATCGCAGTTGATCTGCACGGGAAGGCGGAAACCAGAAAGCATTTCCTCCTTCACAATGATGAGCATGGGAGCGCCGCCATCGTCGATGAGCGCCTGCTCTACCGCCGCAAGCGTTTGCATAGCCTCGGCTGTGGCCTCGTAGATAACCAAATCGTACGAAGGATTGTCGGAAAGCAGCTTCTTGAACTGCAGCGAAGAACCCGCCGAAACGTCCACGTCCAAGCCAGAAAGAACCGCCTGGAACTTATGGGCGTTGTCTAGGCTGTCGGCAATGAATATGACATTCTTCCTTTGTTGCATAACGGCCTCCTACAGCACACCCAGGTAGCGGTCGAGTTCCCAGCCGGATACCTGCTTTTGGTACTCATCCCATTCTTCGCGCTTGGCCTTAACCAAATACGAATGAATATGCTCACCGAGCACTTCCTTCATGAGCTCGGATTTAGCGAACAGCTCGACGGCTTCGCCGAGAGTAGCGGGCAAAACGCTGTAGCCCGCATCGACGAGATCGTAACGAGAGGCGGCTTCGCCGATGGATTCTTCCATAGGCGGGCAGCGAGCACGGCCGAGAACACCAGGTACGGATTTGCCGCAGGATCGGGGCTGCGCAGCTCTACACGACAAGCTTCTTCCTTATTGGGCTTGTAGCCGGGGATGCGAACCAGGGCGGAACGGTTATTGCGCGCCCAGGAAATGCACACCGGCGCTTCCCCACCGGGAACCAAACGCTTGTAGGAATTAACGCTGGGGTTGGTGAGCAAACTGAATTCGGGAACGTACTTCAGCAAGCCGGCAATGTAGTGCTTTGCCGTTTCGGAAAGGTTGTAACCATCAGGATCGTTCGGATCGAAGAAGGCATTGTTGCCTTCCGCATCAAACAGGCTCTGATGAATATGCATGCCCGAACCCGGGGCATCGGAAAGCGGCTTGGGCATGAACGATGCATACACGCCGTACTTGGTGGCGATTTCCTTCACAACCATCTTGTAGGTCATGACGTTATCGGCCATGCTCAGGGCATCGTCAAAGCGAAGGTCGATCTCCTGTTGGGAGGGACCGCTTTCATGATGCGAATACTCAACCGGAATACCCATCTTTTCCAACGTAAGAATGGTATCGCGACGAAGGTCGCTTGCCATGTCGAGCGAGGTGAGGTCGAAGTAACCACCCTGGTCGAGTGCTTCGGTGCTGGTGTGATCTTTAAAGTAGTAGTACTCCAGCTCGGGGCCAACGTTCATGATGTAACCCAGCTTTTCGGCCTTAGCCGCCGTGCGCTTAAGCACATTGCGGGAATCGCCGTCGAAGAATTCGCCTTCGGGCGTTTTGATGGAGCAGAACATGCGCGCAACGGCGTTGTGCTCAGGGCGCCAAGGCAAAATCTGGAACGTGGAAGCCTCGGGGTATGCCAGCATATCGGATTCGCTGGTAGGCGCAAATCCGCGAACGCAGCTACCATCGAAGCCCATGCCCTCCTCAAAGGCGTTTTCCAGCTCGCTGGGAATAACCGCAAACGATTTCATGTGGCCTAGCACATCGCAGAACCAAAAACGAACGAAATGAACGTCGCGGCTTTTGATGGTCCTCAGAACATAATCTTGATCGGGGCTGCTGGCCATGGCTTTGTCCTCCTTGGGGCATTTCTTGTTTGTTTCATTGTATCAAGCGGGGTGTTTCGGCTGGGTTTCCAACCTCTTACGAAAAAAAGCGGCCCGAAGGCCGCTTTGTAAGTGCACGTTACGTAATATGGCGCTACTTCTTTCGGTCGATCTTGCGAGCGGTGAAGTCGCAACCGCTCTGAACGATCTGAACCAGAATGATGAGGATAATGATGGTAGCTGCCATCACATCGCCCATGTAGCGCTGGTAGCCGTAGCGGATGGCGATGTCGCCCAAGCCGCCGGCGCCAACGGTGCCCGCCATTGCCGAATAGCCAAGCAAGGTAATGAGCACGATAGAAAAGCCCCTGATAAGCGAAGGCAAGCTTTCCCACAGGTACACCTTCACCACAATCTGCCAGATGCTGGCGCCGAAGCTCTGGGCGGCTTCAACCAAGCCAGCATCGACTTCGGCCAAGCTCTGCTCAACCATGCGGCCAACAAACGGAGCCGCGGCAACAACCAGCGGAACGATTGCGCCAGGCACGCCCAGCGAAGTGCCCACCACGATGCGGGTGAACGGGATGAGCGCCACCAACAGGATGATGAACGGGATGGAACGGCCAATGTTAACGATCCAACCAAGCACAGCGTTAACTGCGCGGTGTGGCATAAGACCCTTCTTCGGGTCGGTGAGCACCAGGAACACACCCAGCGGAATGCCGATAACGTAAGCAAAGAACGTGGAAACAACGCTCATCACGATGGTGTCCCAGGTGCCCTGGGCCAGAAGCGCGCCGTAACTGGCGAAGAACTGCTGCAGATACTCCATGATTACAACCTCTTTTCCAGCAGCTTACGGGCAACTTCGCTTTGCGGGTTGGCGAAGACCTCTTCGGTCTTGCCTTCCTCAACGATACGGCCATCGTCGATAACCACGATGTTGTCGCAGATAAGCTCGGCCACGGTAAGCGAATGCGTGATGAGCACGATGGTTACGCCCAATTCCTTGTTGATGTCTTTGAGCAATCCCAGGATGGAGTGCGTGGTCATGGAATCGAGCGCGCTGGTGGCTTCGTCGCACAGCATGATGGAAGGGTTGTTGGCCAGGGCACGGGCAATGGCAACGCGCTGCTGCTGGCCGCCGGAAAGCTGGCTTGGGTACTTATCGCACTTATCGGCCAGGCCAACCAGTTCCAAAAGCTCGCGGGCGCGGGCTTCGGCTTCCTTCTTGTTGGCCTTGCGCAGTTCCAGCGGGAAGGTGACATTGCGCAGAACGGTGCGCTGCTGAAGCAAGCTGAAGTTCTGGAAGATCATGCCAACAGAACTGCGGAAATCGCGCAGCTCTTTGCCGGAAAGGTCGGTGATGTTGCGGCCATTGATAATTACCTGGCCCGAGGTGGGGCGCTCAAGCAGGTTAAGGCAGCGAACCAAGGTAGACTTACCAGCACCCGACTGGCCGATAATGCCGAAGATGGAGCCATCTTCGATATTTAGGTTGATATCGGTAAGGGCAACATGCTCCTCACCGCTTGAAGACACATAGGTCTTGTTCAGATTCTTGATCTCGATCATTTGCATTCCTTATTCACAGCGAGCTGGGCGCTCGCACATAAACAGCTTTCCCACTATATCCCAGTAAACGAGCGCATCACGGTATGCCCACACGGTGTACGAGCGCGGCATTATACGTTCTGCTTATAACTGGGAATTGGAATAACTAATAGCCGTTATGACCTGGCATTAAGCAGGAAATAAGGCACGCGCGGATTAAGGCCGGCGCTCATGTACGGATCGCCCTTCACGAACACGCGCGGCCATCGATAATGCAAGAAGGCCTTTTCGCGCTCGGCGCGCAGCAGTTGCGCTTCGGAAAGAGATGCGCGGCCCATGGTGTCGGCATCGCGGCGGTACACTTCAACGTTACCATCGAAGGCAATAAGCTTGCCCGCCTTGGCAACCTTCAGGCAGAAATCGACTTCGCACGGGTGAACCTCGAAACGGACATCGAAGCCGCCCACCTCGTCATACACCGAACGACGGAACATCATGGCCGAAAGAGAAACGGCAGAAACGTTGCTGGAGCACACATAGCGCTTGCCATAGCCGCGGGCAGTGCGCGGCAGGTTTGTACCCAAGCCAGAGGCCACGCCAAACGAACCAACCATAAGGCCAGCAGAGCGAACCGTGTCGTCGGGGAACAGGAGCTTGGCACCCACCACGGCAACATCAGGGCGCATGCAGTGCGCCAGCATGGCCGATATTGCCTGGTTGCCCACCATTTCGCCATCGCCTTCCAACACCAGAACATAGTCGGATTCAGCCTGCTGCATGGCGGCGTTCACCATGGCGGCGCGGTTGGCATCGCCTTCGTAGATAACCACCTTCGCACGGTTCTTGCGAGCAATGTGATCGCAGTACACGCGGGTGCTGCGATCGGTTTCGTGGCACTCCACCACCACAACCTGTGTGTTTTCGGGCAGCTCGCTTTCCTCAATAGAGGTTAGGCACGAATCCAACAGCTCGGGCTCCTTACCGGCAATTACCACAACAGCAAGCGAAGGCGCCTCTTCGGGCAGTTTGTACGAAACGCGATACAAGCGGTCGGCCACATCGGCCAAAACAACGGCTTCTATGCCCTGACGGCGCAAATGATTGGCCAGGGCTTTACGACCCGTGCGGAACGTTTCCTCCTCACGACGTGCGGCAATGGATTCGGCTTGCGATGAAAACGGAGCAGCATCCTGAATGTGATACAGCAGCTTGTCAATGCGCTCCACATGCTTCGCCACGGCACACGCCTTCAGCGCCAAGTCGTAGTCGAACGCATCGGAAGAAAAGCCCGTGGATTCCTGCACCGCGCGAATTACCGAGCGCGAATAGAACACCACGGGACCCATATAGTTGTAGGAATACAGCAAGTCAGGCGAATACGAGGGCTTCATGCATGGGCTATGCAAGCCTTCAAGAGAGTCGAAGCAATCGTGGTTGGCATACACCACATCGCACGAGCCAACGCCCAGCTCTGAAACTTTACTGCCTTCCTTGGCAACGGAAGCAAAAACGCTGTTCACGCAGCGCACGTATTCATACAGGGCTTCGGGAGCCAAAATAATGCGAGGGCTTAGAACCGCCACCGCTTCGCCCTTCGACTGCAGCATGCCCGTAAGACGTGCCACCCCTTCGTCGGTTTGCCCGTCTAAGGCCAAGCGCGTTATTCGGCTATCGCCTTCCCAATCGGCCAACACATCGGCCAGGAGCTGCTCGTTGGCACCGGCGCAAGCCAGCACCACTTCAAAGCGGGTATAGGTTTGCTGGGTAAGGGCGCCCAAGCAAGCAGGCATATAGCATTCATCGCCCGCATACACCGGCACCACCAAGCTCACCAGCGGCTGGCGCGGGAAGGGTGACTTTCGCTGCGATTCCAACGTGGCCAACGTGGCGCAGTTGCGCAGGAACCAGCGCGAATAGTTCATATCCACTGAAGCGTCGTTCATGCAGTACAAATATTGCTCACGCAATGGTTCGTAGGTTTCATCGCAGAACTGCGCGAAACCGCCCGAAATAAGCTCGTTGGCATCGTAGACGGTTACGCAGAAATCTTTAGCAGCAGCGCTTACACGAACCGAAAAGCCCACATGCAGGCGCTCTTCTTCGCCGAACTGCGTGGGGGCAACCACTTCATCGAGCAACGGGTAAACCGGCAGGTCGATTTCGGCACCGAACTGGTCGCAAAAATCCACCATCACATCGGCACCTTCAACGTGAGGCATGTCGGCCAGCATCTTCACCACGATCTCGTCACCATCATCGATGGCATCGGTGAAGAAAACGTTTACGCGATTGGAGCCGTATTCGCGTTCGATATCGAACATCTGCTCCAGAAGCTCGTTGTGCACCAGCGCATTAAAGCGCGTGCGCCACCACATCATGTTGAGCTCAACCGTAAGATGGCTCTGCGTTAAAGGAGAACCTTCGCCCGAATACTCCAAAAAGGTAAGGTCAACCTCGCGCACATCGAAATGAGGCAGCACCACAACGTAGTTAGCTTGAGACTGCTCTTCAAGCGGGTTGAACGGGAACAGATGAGCCGGGATTTTGGTGCCGTCTTTTAAGCGCGCATCAAGCAGAACGCTGGAAGTTGGGTGCAAGCGGTCAAGGACCATTTGCAAGTACACCTTGCCATCGCCATGGCTCATGCTCTCGATTCGTGCGTTCATCGGCTACCTCTGCTTATCAAAACGCTGCAGCAACGCAGCGCGAACTTGTTAGGGCAATTATCCCCCCTAGTTGTTCTTTGCCTCGAGGAAGATCTTTCGCGTAACGAAATTCCACACCATAACAATGGCGGTAACCACAATCTTGGAAATACGGTAGTCGATGGAAGCGAAATCTACCATCAGCCACATGAACAGGTCGTTGATGCCAAGACCGCAGGTGGAAAGCGCCACGAAGATAATGAACTCGCGCTTGCGGCTCATATTGTCGCGACGCTGGAACACATAGCGCATGGAAGCGAAGTAGTTGAAGATAACCGAAACTACGAACGAAATGGTGGTACTGATGAGGTACGGCACGCCAAACAGCTCGGTGAGCAAGATCATCACGCCGTAATCGATGATGAAAGCAATAACGCCTACAATGCCGAACTTCATGAACTGTGCAATGAGTTTTTTCACATGCGCTCCTACTTACTTAAAGAAAAAGGCCCTGCCGAAGCAGAGCCTGTTTATTCATGGTGCCCCCAACGGGACTCGAACCCGTGTTTCAGCCTTGAAAGGGCCGCGTCCTAACCGCTAGACGATGGGGACATGTTGCTCAGAAGCAACAGCCCGATTATTATTGCAAAGCTCTTCGGCTTTGGCAACCCTTATATTCAAACTAATTTTTCTTTTCCTGTCGCACCCCAGACAGAACCCTTAAACGAAACCCTGCAGCATTTCCGGTTGAAATGTATAACGTGTTCTGTGGAGTTTACCCTGACGTTAGGAAATCATGAGAATCGCTGTAGCAAGTGAAGGTTTGGAGGTTAGCAGCCAATTTAGCTGTTGCACCAACTTCAACTTCTACAAGGTTGAGCATGGCCAGCTGGTAGACTCGCAGAACCTGCCCAGCCAAGGGCACCTGTGCGGTTCGCAGGCCAACTTCCTGCGCCAGATCGAAGTGAAGGTGCTGCTGTGCGGCACCATTTCCGAAAAAGAAGTCGAAAGCATGCAAAATGCCGGCATTGAAGTGGTAACCGGCGCCCACGGCCGCGCCCTAATGGCGGCGCAAGAGTACCTGCAGCACGCTTCAAAGGAAGAATTGCTGGTACTTGGGTAAGATCCCAAGCTCAGTCACAAGCAAATTTCCAACCTGGCAAGCCCTCCGTTGCTTAAACGAAGCGATGTACGGCCGGCCGAAGGCCGCAATCGAGAGGTCTGCCCACTCAAAGCGAATTTTGTCGCCCCAAAGGAGGCGGCAAAAGAGCAGTCGGAACAGTGAAGAGTTGGACGAAACAGCGAGCGGGATTCTGGCGAGTGCAGATGGGGTGAAAGAGGAAGGCATTGGCCTTCGTGCCATGCCGATCGATTGAACCCCAGCTGTGCCGCCAGAATCCCGCGCAGCGTCATCCCGTCTCATGCGACCAATAAAAAAGATCCGCCAATGGCGGATCTTTTTTATTGCTAATGGTGGAGCATAGGGGGATCGAACCCCTGACCTCATGGCTGCCAGCCATGCGCT
>CAZQWR010000073.1:0-8334 GCA_964597085.1 uncultured Cryptobacterium sp. | reverse complement strand
AAGTGGGGTATTCTTCTTATATGGAAAAGAAGCCTCAAAAACCCAAACTGAAAGAGCTCCCGGAAGAGGAGCGCAGGAAACTGCGCGAACGCTCCAACAAGTTCATATCGCGTTATTGCAATTATGCCGCTTTGGTAATAGTCCTCATCGCCTTGGCCGCCTTTGTGGTGGGCAAGGCCGATTTGTTTTTCGGGCAGGTTGGCTTGATGGTGGCCATTGCGTTATTGGCTATCGCCGCCATCAATGACCCTTCACGAAAATGATTATATAAATCTGATTTACACCCTATAGGTTTTTGTTATTATTGGTTGGCACCGTGCTGGATGTGCGGTGCTTTTGGCAACGAAAGGAATTCAAAATGCCAGAAAAGAACGAAGCATTCCAGAAGATCGAAGAGCATCGCGCCAAGATCGACGAGATCGACCAGAAGCTCGTTGCCTTGCTCAACGAGCGCGCCGGTCACTCCCTGGATATTCGTGCTCTTAAGCCTTATGCCAACATGGGTTTGTACGACCCCAAACGTGAAGAGGAGATTTTTGCACGCATTTCCTCTTACAACGAGGGCCCGATGTACAACGAGAACCTCACGGAAATCTATCGCGGCATATTGAAAGTTATGAAAGAGGTCCCATCGCGTGATTAAACCCCTCTCCAGCATCCCCAACTACGGAGCGCGTACCAACGAGATAACCATCTACGCCGGACCGTGCTCTGTGGAATCGGAAGAGCAGTTCAACGAAGTAGCCGAATGCATTGCCAGCTTGGGTCTTACTTGGATCCGCGGTGGTGCCTTCAAGCCCCGCACGAACCCCCATTCGTTCCAGGGTTTAGGCGAAGAAGGCCTGAAGATCATGAAGGCCGGAGCTGAAAAGTACGGCCTGAAAACCCTTACCGAGGTAATGGACTCTGCACATTGCGAAATGGTGCACTCCTATGTTGACGGCCTGCAAATCGGCGCTCGCAACATGCAGAACTTCAGCTTGCTGAAGAACGTTGGCGCGGTTACCGCCCAATCGCACAAAATGGTGCTTTTGAAGCGCGGTTTGGCCGGCAGCATTTCCGAATGGCTTTCCGCAACCGAGTACCTTACCCTGGGCGGCAACGATAATATCGTGCTGTGCGAGCGCGGTTTGCGCACCTTTGAAACCGCCACGCGCTTTACGCTGGATATTTCTGCGGTGCCGGTAATCCACAAGCAGTCGGTGTTCCCCATCTGCGTCGATGTTTCGCACCCTGCTGGCGTGCGCGACTTGGTGCCTCCGCTGGCTTACGCCGCCATCGCCGCCGGCTGCGATTCCATCATGGTCGAGGTTCATCCGAACCCGGCCGAAGCACTTTCCGATGGTCCGCAGCAGTTGACCCCAGCCCAGTTTGTTGAACTCGTGGCGCAGTTGAGGGAGATTGCGGCTGTGTTTGGAAAGAAAATCGTTTAGGGGTTGAGGCTTTTTTGCGTAGGGCGCCACTCGTCGGCCGATGCTGCGGCCAAGCCGGGCACCCTGCCTTCACGCGATTGAAAAGGCTCACGTACAAAGTACGCTTCGCCTTTCCAATTCCACGAATTCAGGGCACCGGGCTTGCCCTCGCTGACTTTGCCAATTTCGGGGGTCAACCACTGCTGTTGTAAGGGGTTGAAGCCTCCTGGGGGAGCGTCAGCATCGCTTCGCTCGTTGACGCATCCGTGTCGCCCTCGTTGGCCTGTACTGCGTTTTCGGCATCGCTTCGTTTGCCGGGATCGAACAAACCGTAGGGATGCTGCGGATAGGGAAGGGACTGGCGCGTTTGCGCGCTAGAATAACAATTGAATAATCGAGCTTTTGCCGCGTGGGCGTTTGCCTGCGCGGCTTGCTATGTAAGGAAGGTTTCATGCCCATCGACTTGGACACTTTGAACGGCCCGCAGCGCGAGGCGGTTCTGTGCACTGAAGGCCCTCTTTTGGTTTTGGCTGGCGCTGGCAGCGGTAAAACGCGCGTGCTAACCCATCGCATTGCCCACTTGGTTGAAGACAAGGGCGTGGCCCCTTGGAAGATCATGGCCATCACCTTTACCAATAAGGCCGCTGCCGAAATGCGCGAGCGCCTGGGCGCGCTCATTGGCCCTGGTGCGCGCGGCATGTGGGTTTCCACCTTCCACAGCATGTGCGTGCGCATTTTGCGCTCCGACTGCGACCGTGTCGGTTTTGCCAAAGGCTTCACCATCTACGACGATTCCGATTCCAAGCGCTTGGTGGAACAGATCATGGAGCAGGAGAACATCGACAAGAAGCGCTTCCCGGTAAACGGCCTGCGCAATCGTATTTCCCAGGCTAAGAACGACTTGATGGTGGCCGAAAAGTTTGCTGAAACGGCGAGCGACCCAGTGGGCAAGGTGGCCGCGCGCGTGTACCTGCGTTTGCAGGAGCGCCTTCGCCAGCTTAACGCCTTCGACTTCGACGACCTGCTTCTGTACACCTGGCTGTTGCTGAAGAACCACCCTGATGTGCTGGCTGCTTATCAGCGCCGTTTCCAATACATCATGGTGGATGAGTATCAAGATACCAACCACGCGCAGTACGTGCTTACCCAGCTTTTGGCAGCTGCGCACCAGAACATTATGGTTGTGGGCGACGACGACCAGTCCATTTACTCTTGGCGTGGCGCCGATTTGCGCAACATCCTTGATTTCGAGAAGGATTACCCCAAAGCGCACGTGGTGAAGCTGGAGGAAAATTACCGCTCGGTGGGCAACATCCTTGCCGCAGCCAATGCGGTAATTGCCAACAACATCACGCGCAAGCCCAAGAAGCTGTTTACCAGCCGCGAAGCGGGCGAAAAGATCTCGGTTTACAGTGCCACCGATGAACGCGATGAAGGCCGTTGGATCGCATCCGAAATAGAGCATCAGCACGGCAACGGTACTTCCTACAACCAGATAGCCGTGTTCTACCGCACCAATGCGCAGAGCCGCATGCTTGAAGATATGCTTATGCGCGCGGGTGTGCCGTACCGCCTTATCGGTGGTACGAGGTTCTTCGACCGTGCGGAAATCCGCGATGTTATGGCGTACTTGAACCTGGTGGTTAACCCCGCCAACGACGTGGCGGCGCATCGCGTTATCAACGTGCCCAAGCGCGGCATCGGCAAAACCACGGTGGAGCATATCGATTACGTGGCTCGCGAAACAGGCATCACGTTTTTGCAAGCGGCCGAGCTTTGCATTGCCGACGAGGAAATCCGCGCAAGTACTCGCCGCTCCATTGCCGAATTCGTGCAGCTCATCCATGAATGCCAAACCTATGAAGGCGATCTTCGCAAGGTGGTAGAGGCCATCGTGGACAAGTCGGGCATTCTGGAGCAGTACCGCATGGAGGGCACCGATGAAGCCGCTGGCCGCGTTGAGAACATTCAAGAGCTGTTCGGCGTAGTGGATGAGTATGCTCTTACGCACAACGATGCCGATGCCCTGTTCGAGCCGCCCACGGCAGAAGGCGCGCCCGAGGCCGACGAGCAGCCGCCCGTTCGCGTGTTCCAGGCCGACAGCCTTTCCGATTTCGTTGAATGGGTAACCCTGCGCACCGATATGGACACCATGGCCGAAGACGGTGAGGCTATTACCATGATGACCATCCATGCCGCCAAGGGCCTTGAGTTCGACTGCGTGTTCGTGGCCGGCATGGAAGAATCGCTGTTTCCGCATGGCAACTCCTCGCAAGATGCCCGTGGCTTGGAAGAAGAGCGCCGCTTGGCTTACGTTGCCATCACGCGCGCCCGCAAGAAGCTCTACCTTACCAATGCCTTTACGCGTCAGATCTTCGGTCAGAGCAGCGCCAACCCGCCTTCGCGCTTCATCAGCGAAATCCCGGCTGAGCTTCGCCATGGTACGGGTATGGGCTCGGCGGGCTTTTCCGGCAGTGGCTGGGAAAAGCGTGGAAGCCGCAGGGGCATTGCCGGTTCCGGCGTAGAAGCGGGTGGCGGCCGCGTGTTCGGCCAGAGCAGCGCTTCGGGCTCGCGTCCGCGCAAGCAGCAACGCCCCACGGGCAACCCTGCCGCTGCGAAGAAGGCGGCAGCGAACATTACCTTTGCCACGGGCGATACGGTGGATCACAAGGTGTTCGGCCGCGGCACGGTTACCAAGGTAGACGGCGATACGCTGCATGTTCGCTTTGCCCGCACCGGCCAAACCAAGAAGCTGCTGAAAGACTACGCTCCCATCGTAAAAATCGGTTAACGCCGCCAAGGAGCTGGGCATCCCATCTAGACTTTCAGTTGTCGGTTGCGCAACGAAGCGCGCGTCCCTCCTCTTTCAAGTCTATCTGGGGCGCCGTCTCCTTTTCGTTGTTTCGTCCGATTCATCGGCAGATACTGATTCGCCCCGATTCGCGCTACAATAGCCGAGTTGTACAAGTTTGCGCGGCAACGCGCTATTAGGAGGACAAATGCCCGAACAGGTATTCATCGTTGGTCACAAGAACCCCGATAACGATTCCATCGCAGCTGCCGTCAGCTACGCTTATCTGAAGAACGCCCTTGAGGCCAAGAAGGAACAGGCTGAAGCCGAATACGTTGCTTGCTGCCTGGGCCCGCTGCCGCAGGAAAGCGCAACCATCCTTGAGCAGGTTGGCTTGCCTGCCCCCAAGCTCATCGAAAGCGTTTCTGCTGGCCAGAAGGTTATTCTGGTAGACCACAACGAATCTACCCAGATGGTAGATGGCATTGCCGATGCTGAAATTGTTGAGGTGGTAGATCATCATCGCATTGCGGGCGATGTGGTTACCGGCAACCCCATCCTTTATCTGAACATCCCCGTTGGCTCCACTGCCACCATCATCAGCAAGCTCTATGAGCAGCTGGGCGTAGAGGTAACCCCGGCCATCGCCACGGTTCTGCTTTCCGCCATCATGACCGATACGGTTATTACGAAGAGCCCCACCTGCACTGGTTACGACCTGGTTCAGGCCGACAAGTTGGGTGCCATCATTGGCAAGAAGGCTACCGAGTTCGGCCTTGAGGTGTTCAAGATGCGCGGCGGCGACAACGACATGAGCGTTGAAGAGCTGTGCACTCACGACTCCAAGGAATTCAAGAAGGGCGACGAGGTTTACATGGTTGCCCAGCACGAAACCGTAACGCTCGATGTTGCCATGGAACGTGAGGCTGAATATCGCGAGTTCCTGAAGGCCAAAGTTGCCGAAAACGGCTACAAGTTTGCTCTGCTGCTGGTAACCGACATCTTCAACGAAGGCTCTAAGTTCATCTGTGAAGGCGACGTTGCTCCTGTTTCCGAAGCTTTCGGCATCGACGCCACCAAGGCTGAATGGGTGGATGGCATCCTTTCCCGCAAGAAGCAGGTAATCCCTCCGCTGTCCTAAGCGTTTAAATGCGAAACGGCCTGGCCTTCAATGAGACCAGGCCGTTTTTTATTGCCAAAAGGTACCGAATTCTTGCTTTGCAGGATGTGCGCCCAGGTGCTTAGTTGAAGATGGAGTACTGAACTACGCTCAGGATGATGAAGGCTACCACCACCACAACCGCGATGATGTTCATTGCCTTGGCGGGCGGCTTCATCATCAGGCGCTCCACGAACGGGTAGGCGAACCAGGTGTAGATAAGTGCGCAAGCGCCTAGCAGCAAATCGTTGGGAAGCCATGCCTGCTGCAGGATATTGAAGGGCAGCTTTGAATTGTCCCACAGCGGGTACACACCGTTTACGGGCTGGTTCATGAGCAGGCCCATGCCCACTTCCATAACCATGCAGGCCAGCACGCAGATAACGTAGAACTCCACGCCTGCGCCCCAGCGCGTTTTGCGCTTGCGAACAAGGTGGTCTTTAAGCGGCATAAGGAATATCACGCAAACCACGGCACCGAAGCCGTACACCATGAACGGGTAGAAGGGGTTTACCCACACCATGGAATTTGGGTCGTACAGGCCAAACGCGTACAGGCAAAACACGCACCAGGGAATTTCAAGCCAATGCCCAACCACGCTGCAAAGCGAAAAATGCACGGCAAGGTTGCGCCAGAACGCCCATGTTTTCATGCGCGCGCGGTCGAATGCTCCGTGGTAGTAGATTTCTTCTTCGTCTGCTTTGTTTGCCATTGTTTCCCCTGTGAGTTTGCCTAATTCCCCTGCATCGGTAGGGGTTCATTATATTGGTTCGGCAGGCAAAGCCCGGCATTTAGCATGCAACCTCTAACTATTCTTGAGCATGGCGTAATGCCCGACTGGGCACCGCACGGCAACCGATTCGACCACTCGCGGTATTCTTCCGCAGCCGCTGCTCCACTTTGCTAAAGTGCTCCTATTAAACGCTGCGCCCATAGGGGGCGTGGCAGAGGAAAGGACTCACTTTATGGCAAGGGTATACAACTTTTCTGCCGGTCCGGCTGTGCTTCCTGAAGAAGTGCTGCGCGAGGCTGCCGAGGAAATGCTCGATTACCAGGGAACCGGTATGTCAGTCATGGAGATGAGCCATCGTTCAGCCGCCTTCAAGGGAATCATCGAAGCCGCCGAGGCCGATCTTCGCGAGCTCATGGGCATTCCCGATAACTACCGCGTGCTGTTCTTGCAGGGCGGCGCAACCCAGCAGTTTGCCGCCATTCCTATGAACCTCATGCTGGGCGGCAAGGCCGACTACATCGTTTCCGGCTCCTGGTCGAAGAAGGCCTTCAAGGAGGCTAAGATCTTCGGCGATGCCCGCTGCGTTGCTTCCAGCGAAGACGAGAATTTCTCGTACATTCCCAACGTTGACGAGCTGGAGTTCCGCGAAGACGCCGACTACGTTTACATCTGCGAAAACGAAACCATCTACGGTACGCACTACCATAAGCTCCCCGAAACGGGCAACGTGCCGCTGGTGAGTGACGTTTCTTCCTGCTTCCTCTCTGAGCCCATCGATGTTTCCAAGTACGGGCTCATTTACGGCGGCGTGCAGAAGAACATCGGCCCTGCGGGCGTGGTGATCGTTATCGTGCGTGAAGACCTGGTAAAGGAAGAGTGGCTTCCCAATACGCCCACCATCATGCGTTATAAAACGCAGGTAGATGCAGAAAGCATGTCCAACACACCGCCGTGCTACGGCATTTATATCTGCGGCAAGGTGTTCAAGTGGATCAAAGCCCAGGGTGGCCTGGAGGGCATGAAGAAGCGCAACGAGGAAAAGGCTGCGCTGCTCTACGACTATCTCGATTCCACCGATTTCTATACGGCTACCGCTCGTAAGGAAGATCGTTCCATCATGAACGTTCCCTTCGTTACCGGCAGCGCCGACTTGGATGCTGAATTCGTGAAGGGCGCCAAGGAGCGCGGCATCGAAAACATCAAGGGCCACCGCACGGTTGGCGGCATGCGCGCAAGCATCTACAACGCCATGCCCATCGAAGGCGTGAAGGCTTTGGTTGAGTACATGAAAGAGTTCGAAGCCGCTCATAAATAGGGTATTGGCCAACGCTGCCTGGGCCCTTTGGCTGAGGTGCTTGGCCGGGCTGGTTTTACCTGTTGAAAACACGCCATTGGGCAGCACTTTTTACCCAAGTGGGGTATAGGTTGCCAACCTACGAAAAATATATTAAATCGCATAGGGAGCTTCGCTGTTGGCGGGGCTCCCTATGCTATACTTTCCCAGTCTGTGATAAGGCAGACAAGAAACTGTAGGCCCCCGAGACATGTTTGTTGTAGGCACTGCAAAGCTGCGAGTGCCGCTTACATGATTAAATGTTTTAACTTCAAGCACGTACGAAGGGTCCCCGATACTTTTTTGAAAGGGGTCCGTTTTGACCGAAATCAAGAACACGTCCGTCATCGATTTCCAGGACATCTCCGACGAGGAAATGAACCAGATGATCGATGGCACTCTGACCGACTTCGACGAGGGCGATCTGATCGACGGCACCGTTGTAAAGATCGAGCATGACGAGGTCCTCGTTGACATCGGCTTCAAGAGCGAGGGCGTTATTCCTGCTCGCGAGCTTTCCATTCGCAAGGATGCCGATCCTTCTGAGGTCGTTACCCTGGGCGATAAGCTCGAGGCCTTGGTTCTCCAGAAGGAGGACAAGGACGGTCGCCTCATCCTTTCCAAGAAGCGTGCTGAGTACGAGCGCGCCTGGATCCAGGTTGAGGAAAAGTTCAAGGCTGGCGAAGTTGTTACCGGCGAGGTTATCGAGGTTGTCAAGGGCGGCCTGATCCTCGACATCGGTCTGCGCGGCTTCCTGCCTGCATCTCTTGTTGACCTTCGTCGTGTTAAGGATCTTTCCGCATATCTCAACACCGAAATCGAAGCTCGCGTTATCGAGATGGATCGCAACCGCAACAACGTTGTTCTTTCTCGCCGTGTTCTCCTGGAGGAGGGCCGCAAGAACGA
>CAZQWR010000072.1:0-8427 GCA_964597085.1 uncultured Cryptobacterium sp. | reverse complement strand
ATGCGCTTGTACATGTAGTACGAAACGCTGGCATACACAACCAGCAGCAGCATAAGGATGGCTACGTACAGCGGCACGCGCGGCGCCAAAATTCCGCAGGTGAACACTATGGAGCACAGCACCGGCATGAACGGGAAATTGATGGTTTCGATGAGCTGGTTGTAGGCGCTCATGAACTTGGAGGTTTGGCTTACCAGCGTGCCGCCGAAGCGGTTGGAATGGAAGCTCATGCTCTGGTTGCACAACGCATCAAAGCTCATGGTGGCCAAGTCGTAGCTGGCGGCAATTTCCAGCTTATATAGCGTGTAGTCTTGCAGCTTGCTTGCCGCCTGGCCGAACACGTTGATGAGTATGAGCGCCAGCACAAACGGCCCGTACACGGCAAACACCTGGCTTGTCTCCACCGGCTGCTCGCTTACCTTATCAACGATGAGGCTCATCACATACGGGTTGCCGTAGGTGAGCAGCGCCACGAAGGCAAACGTGCTGAACATCAGCCCGAAGAAGTAGCCCTTATGGTTCTTGGTTACCTGCCAGTAGAAATGCAGCGTGCGGCGTGTGGTGGATTGTTTCTTAGGCTTGCTCATGAAGCTCCAGGTAGGCTCGACCCAGCTCGATAAACGCCTCGCGCTCAAGCGCTTCGCCGCGCGCCTTGGGCGAAACGCCCGCACGCTCCAACGCTTCAGGGATGTTGGCCAGCATAAGCTCGTCGGTTGTGGCGGCGTTGCTGAAGTAGGTTTTCATGGAATTGGATATGGTTTTGCGGCGCGTTGCAAAGGCGGCATCAGCCATAGTCATGGCAGCCTTCATCAGGGGCCGTGGCAACTGTTCGCCACGACGGTCCATGCGAATAACAGCGCTCTTCACGCGCGGCGGCGGGAAGAAATTGCCTTCTGAAACCGCGAAGCGACCATGGTATTCGGCCAACAGGCCAAGCTTCACCGTGTAGGCACCATAGTTCTTGGTGCCCACCTTGGCGCACATGCGGTCGGCCACTTCAGCCTGCACCATAACCGTTTGGCTTTGCAGGCTTTCATAGCGCTCGAAGAAATCCAGGATGATTGTGGCAGCAACTGCATAGGGCAGGTTGGAAACCAACTTGTTGGGCGCGAAGGGAACTTCGCTCGGCGCCACGGCCAAGGCATCGCCCGGGATAAGCGTAAAGCGTTCGGCCCATTCAGCGCAGGTTTCGGCCAGAACAGCAGGCAGGTCGGCATCCATTTCGATGGAGGTTACCTTGCCGGCGCGCTGCAGCAACGCTACCGTGAGCGTGCCAATGCCCGGGCCCACTTCCAACACGTTGTCGGCGGGTTCGAGCTCGGCCAAGTTGCAAATTTTCTCTACCACGCCATCGTTGATAAGAAAGTGCTGGCCCAAGGCCTTTTTCGTCATAAGGCCATGCGCTTCGAGCACGGCACGGGTTTCCGAAACGGAAGCCAAATAAGAAAGCTTGCCCATCAGGCACCCCACTTCCCTAAGTCTTCGCGGCGAATAGTTTTAAGCCCCACCAGGGGAATTACCTCTTCAATGGCAAAGCCGGCAAGCGCCATGCTGGAGCGCACGCTGGCAACCAAAGGCTCGTAACCGTGCGGGTCGCCCCCGTCGCCCACAACGAACAGATTAAGCGGGCGCTTTGCAGGCAACGGCTGGCCCGTGCGCTTGCGCTGCAGATACGGCCAGAAGTACGGCTGCATACGGTCGAGCATGGCCTTTGCCTGCGAAGGAACCCCAGCAAAGTAGATGGGCACAACCAACAACACACGCTGAGCGGAATCCAGCTGCTCAATAAGGCCCGCCATGTCGTCGTCGTAAATGCACGTGCCTGCGGTTTCGCAAAACTCGCAGCCATTGCAGCCTTCAATCCGCGATGTGGCAACCTCGAACAGACCCAACTCAACTTCGGGCTGAGTTGCCTCAAGCTGTGCCATAAGCATGCGTACCACACGGGCGCTCTTGCCGTTGATGCGCGGACTGCCGTTTATGATGAGCCACTTGGCCATGAGCTACCCCTGCCCCTGCAGCTCGGCCCATTCGCGCTGCTGCCATTCGGTAGGCTGGCGATTAAGCAGACCCAACGCATTGTTGTACACCTGCTGAAGCAGCCGCGTGCGCTGCTCGGCCGTTTCGCAGCCCAGCACTTCCAGCATCTTTTCGGCAGTGAACACCACGTGCGCAGGGCCGCAATCAACGCCGCGCATAGGTTCGGGAGTCATATAGGGACTGTCGGTTTCAGTAAGCAGGCGATTATGCGGCACCTTCACCGCAGCAGCACGCACTTCATCAGCCTTCTTGAAGGTAAGGGGACCGCCATAAGCGATGAAGCAACCATGTTCCGCCCAAGGGGCAAGCGCCTGTTCATCCAGGTTGAAGCAATGCAGCAGCACACCCGCAGAAGGAAAGCCTTCGTCTTCAAGAATGGCCAAGCCTTCGCTGTGCGCTTCGCGCATATGCAGAATCAGCGGCACACCGGCAAGCTTTGCCAGCTGGATTTGACGACGGAACACCCCGCGCTGAGCTGCACGCGGCGAAATATCGTAGAAGTAATCGAGGCCCACTTCACCCAGCGCGCACACACGCGGATCGGCCAAACGGCGCAGCATAAGGCGTTCAACATCCAGGTTCCAACTGCTGGCATTGTGCGGGTGCACGCCAACGGCAATGCGCATTTGCGGCACCGCGCCAGCGTATTCGCTAAGGCCATTTGCTTGCAACAGCTGGCGCGCACCCTCTTGCCACTTTTCCAAGTTGCTGAAAGTGGGCCAAGACGTATCAGCATGGCCAGCAACACTCGGAACAACAGCGGCGGCAGATTCTACCGAACCACCAGCAACGAAGGCACTGGCGTCATCGGCAACCTCGGCTGCGCCCTCGGCAATAGCAAAGCCAGCTTCATCGGCAGTTTCAAGCGCACTGGCACCAGCCGCAACCTCGGCTACACCAGCTTCAAAGGCAGCTCCAGCCGCAACCTCAGCCGCACTGCTGGCCTGCGCTTCAGCCCCCTCGGCTTCGCCATCTTCTTCCCTATCGCACGGATCGGTCATGGCGCACACGAAGCGCACGTTATGAAACGCGCAGCGTGCCAGCTCGTTTTCGGGGAAATTCAGCATCTGAATATGAGCATGCGTGTCGGCCACCGGGCCTTCAAGGCGCGGCGCTTCAACGCTTCGGTACTTGTGATGCTTGCGCTTCTGGAAAAAGGAAACGCTGAATGCCCCCTTCTCCACGAAGGCGGCGTTCAGCGATTGATCTTCGGAAGCGGTATAAGCTACCGGCTCCATTTACTCGATGGAAAGGTCGATGGCCTCGGCATCCAGGCGCGGGAACAGCGGGTCGCCCACAGAAACGGCGCTGCCGGCTTCAAGCTGGCCCCAAGCAGTTGCGGCCTCGATGTCGGTAACAGCGGTGATATCGCCCAAGCTCAGACGCTTGAACACTTCTGCCGAAGTGCGCGGCATGAACGGAGCCATGTACAGCGCGATGATGCGAATGGCCTCAAGCGCATTGTAGATAACAGCAGCCAGCTCATCTGCGGTTTCCTCGCTCTTGGCAAGGTTCCACGGAGCCGATTCCTCAACATAGAGGTTCACGCGGCCGGCAAGCTTCTGCACAGCGGCGGCTGCGCCCGTGAAGTCTACCTGACCCATGCAGGCGTCGTATTCGGCATACAGGGTATCGGCAATCTCGCGCAGCGGGTTCTGCTCGGCGCCAGCAGGAGCGGCGGGAACCTTGCCCTCGAAGTACTTCTTGGTCATGTTGAACACACGGCTGCACAAGTTGCCCCAGGTGTTGGCCAAGTCGGCGTTGTACACCTGCACCATGCGCTCGATGGAAATGGAGCCGTCGTGGCCGAACTGAACGTCGGAAAGGAAGTAGTAACGGTAAGCGTCAACGCCAAAGGCGCGCACCAGGTCGGCGGGCTTTACGGCATTGCCCTTCGACTTGCTCATCTTTTCGCCCTTGGTAAGCAGGAAGCCATGGCCGAATACCGTATGGGCAATGGGCAGACCTGCAGCCATGAGCATTGCGGGCCAAATTACGCAGTGGAAACGCGTGATGTCCTTGCCCACGAAGTGGTACTGCATGGGCCAACGCGATTCAAACCCGCCTTCGCGCTCAGGGTCGCCGTAGCCGATGCCGGTGAAGTATGCCAACAGAGCGTCTGCCCAAACGTAGGCAACATGGCCATCGTCGAACGGCAGCGGCACGCCCCAGTCGAAGGTGGAACGCGAAATGGAAAGGTCCTTCAAGCCGCTCTTAACGAACTGAACGATTTCGTTCTTGCGGGTTTCGGGACGGATGAAGTCGGGGTTTTCCTCGTAGAACTTCAGCAGCGGCTCCTGGAACTCGGAAAGCTTGAAGAACCAGTTTTCCTCGCCGCTGGCCTTCTGAACAGGACGCTTGCAGTCGGGGCACACGAATTCGCCTTCGTCGTTCTTCAGAAGGTCGCTTTCGTTGTAGTAGGTTTCCTCGTGCACGCAGTACCAGCCCTCGTAGGAGCCCTTGTAGCAGTAGCCCTTGTCGAACAGGTCCTGCCAGAACTTCTTCACCGTACGAGCATGGCGCGGCTCGGTGGTGCGCACGAAGTCGGTGTAGGTGATGTCGAGCATGTCCCAACAGTCGCGGAAGGCGGGCTCCATGGAATCGCACCAATCCTGCGGGGTCATGCCCTTGGAAGCTGCCGTGTCGGCAACCTTCTGGCCATGCTCGTCCATGCCAGTTACGAAGGCCACATCGTAGCCGTTCATGCGCTGATAGCGCGCAACGGCATCGGCCGAAATAGTGGTGTAGGCGGTGCCCAGGTGCGGGGCTGCGTTTACGTAGTAGATGGGAGTGGTGAAGGAATAGGTTCCCTTGCTCATGCTCATGCTCTCTTTCTTGGCAAAAACGGCTGATGATGCCGCCCGCCCGTTAGATAAATGAATCTTGCGCACGCGCCGCGCAAACACGGCAGCGCATACGGTTCGCTATTTTAGCACGCGGCAAACAAAAACCCTTGCTTCTGCTCCTTGGAATTACTATCGGCAATTTATCGCCTTGTACCCAAGTATATTTGCAAGTATACTTTAGACAAAGAGAGGAGTTACCATGCCACAGCTATCGTTGTATCTAGACGAGCCCTCAATGAGCATGCTGCGCGAAGCCTCCAAGCGCGAAGGCACGTCTATTTCGAAGTACGCTCGAGCCCGACTTGCAAGAACGGAAAATACTTGGCCCGGTTCTTTTTGGGAGACTTACGGCGCAGTACAAGATGAAACGTTTACCGTGCCTGACGAAATGGATGCCGCCCTCGATGGGCCACTGCCTTCTTTCGGCAATTAAGGGAGCATCAAATGTACTTCCTTGATAGCTGCATCTGCATCGATTTCATGAGGGGCAAACTCCCCTACGGCTACAGCCTCCTAAAGAAAAGCAATCCGAGCCTGTTTGGCATTCCCTCTATCGTTGAAGCCGAATTACGAACGGGCGTCATGAAATCCGAAAACATAAAATCGAACCGTCTAGCCTTAGAAACTTTTCTTGCCCCTTTCAAAAAGATTTCCTTTGACGCAAATTGCGCTATGCAATACGCCAAAATTCGAAGTTACCTAGAAAAAGAAGGCGTCAAAATTGGCCCGAACGACACACTGATTGCAGCCACTGCCTTAGCGCACAATGCCGTTCTAGTAACGCAGAACACAAAGGAATTCGAGAGAGTGCCGGGACTCGAACTCGAGTCGTGGTACGAGGTAGGTTTCTAGCTTTATCGTCCAAAAAAAGAGAGCAAACTCTTTTGTACCTTAGCGCGGGTTTAGGGTTCGCTCTCTTTGCTTCCAATCGGGCATTACTTTGGTTAGCAAGGTTTTGAACCCTGGGCCGTGGTTAGGCTCCAGTAGATGGCATAACTCGTGCACCACTACGTATTCAAGGCATTCAGGCGGGTACAGCGCCAAACGCACGTTGATGCACACGCGCCCAGTAGCAGGTTGACAGCTCCCCCAACGGCTTTTCATGTTGCGATACGCCAGTGTCGTAACTTTCACTCCCAAGATTCGTTCCCATTCGGTTACCAGCGGAGGCACGCAGGCTTTAACTACCGCACGCCATTGCTCCACTTCCGCTTTGGTTGCCTGTTCGGCGATAGCCGCAGGCGAATTGGCATATTTTTCTTGCTGCCGCCGAATCCAATCCGTTCTTGCTGCAACAAATTCACTCAAGCGTTTTTGAGAAGTACTGTAAGGCGCCGATAGTGTCACTTCTCCTGAGGGTTTCACATGCAGGCGAATACTCTTCATACGCTTCAACGTAACGTGGATGGCAATGCCATCCACGTCCAGAACATATTTCGTTGCTGCAGCCACGCTTATTTCAGCTTCCCAACGCGCATACAGCGCATTGCATTCAGAATGGCCAGAATGGCAACGCCCACATCGGCGAACACGGCCAGCCACATATTGGCAAGACCCACCGCCGCCAAAATAAGCACGACAAACTTAACGCCAAGCGCGAAGATGATGTTCTGCCAAACAATGCGCATGGTTTTGCGGGCAATGCGGATGGCTGAAGCAATCTTGGAGGGCTTATCGTCCATCAGCACCACATCGGCCGCTTCAATGGCGGCGTCGGAGCCCATAGCGCCCATAGCAATACCAATATCGGCACGAGTAAGCACTGGCGCATCGTTGATTCCGTCGCCCACGAAGGCGAGCTTGCCCTTTTCGCCGGTAGTACCCAGCAAGCGTTCAACCTGATGCACCTTATCTTCTGGTAGCAGCTGACCGTGATATTCGTCCAGGCCAAGCTTTGCAGCAACCGCAGCAGCAACCTCTTCGCGGTCGCCCGTGAGCATTACCGTCCTCCGCACACCCAGGGAGTGCAGCTTGGCAATGCATTCCGCGGCGTCTTCCTTAACAACATCGGCAATGATGATATGCCCAATATATTTGCCATCGAGCGAAACGTGCAGGATGGTGCCCGTAAGCTCGCAATCGTGGTAGGCAATGCCCTGCTCCCTCATGAGCTTGTCGTTGCCAACCAAAACCACATGCTGGTCTACCACCGCACGCACACCGTGGCCGCCTTGTTCCGAAACTTCAGCAATGCGATTGCGGTCTATCTCACCCGTAAAAGCTTCCTTGATGGAAACGGCAATAGGATGGTCGGAATATGCCTCAGCGTGAGCTGCCAGGGAAAGGATAAGCTCAGGGCTGGCTTCTGCAGCGGCTTCAGGGTGTACGGCAACCACGTTGAATGTGCCATTGGTAAGCGTGCCCGTTTTGTCGAACACCACGGTTTCGACTTTTGCCAAAGCTTCCAGGTAATTGCCGCCCTTCACCAGAATGCCCAGGCGCGATGCACCGCCTATGCCGCCAAAGAACGAAAGCGGCACCGAAATTACCAATGCACACGGGCACGAAACAACCAGGAAGGTAAGGCCGCGCTCAACCCAGTCGGCCCAGTTCTGGCCAAACAGCAACGGGGGCAGCACCGCCAGAACCAGCGCGCCGATGGTAACCACAGGCGTGTAGTAGCGGGCAAAGCGCGTGATGAAGTTTTCGGTTTGGGCCTTCTTTTCGCTAGCGCTTTCCACCAGCTCCAGAATGCGCGAAACGGTGGACTGCTCGAAGGGCTTGGTTACCTTCACGGTAAGCACACCCGTCATGTTCACGCAGCCCGAGATTATCTCGGCCCCAACATCCACATGGCGCGGCACCGATTCGCCGGTAAGGGCGGCAGTATCCAGCTGGCTGTTGCCTTCCACCACAATTCCGTCCAGCGGCACACGCTCGCCGGGCTTCACCACAATCTCGTCGCCTTCGGCAATCTCGTACGGGTCCACCTGCACCAGCTCGCCTTCGAGCATAACGTTGGCATAGTCGGGCGCAATGTCCATCATTTCCGAAATGCTCTGGCGCGATTTGCCTACGGCGTAGCTTTGGAACAGCTCGCCCACCTGGTAAAACAACATTACTGCTGCGCCTTCGGCCATATGCGGCTGGCTTTCAGGGAACAGCACCAGGGCAAACGCGCCCACTGTGGCAATGGTCATAAGGAAGTTCTCATCGAACACCTGGCCATTAGCGATGTTGCGCCCAGCCTTCAGCAGAACGTCGTAGCCAGAAATCAAAAACGGAATAAGGTACAGAACAAATTCCAGGTAAACCGCATTGGTGCTGCCACCCACGTAGTTGGCAAGCGGCACAAATTCAGTAACAGCGAAAACCGCAACGAAAATAACAAGCGCTACAACGATGCGATTCCGCGTTCGCTTTTGCTTCTTGTTCATTTTGGGTCCTTTCGAACGCACAACCCTGTTGAAACAATCCCAAGAAACGAGCAAGAATAACCCCCCGAACGAGAGGGTTCACAGGTTGGCGCAGTAAATCAACGAGGGCAGCGAAGACAGCGTTATCGAAGAATTGTCATATCCGGTTCGATCTTCTTGCAGAT
>CAZQWR010000071.1:1108-8438 GCA_964597085.1 uncultured Cryptobacterium sp. | reverse complement strand
CCCGTCACCCGCTCCAGATTGTCTTGCAGCCAAGGATTTCTCCTTGGCTGTTTTCGTTTCAGAGCCGAATAAGGAATCGAATCGATGAGGTGGAATTCCGTTTTAGAAAATAGCTCAGTGGGCTATTTTCTAGGAATTCGCTCGATGGCTTTAGCCTGAGCGGTAGAGGGCGAAGCCCGATTCCCGTCACCCGCTCCAGATTTTTCGACGACCAAGGTAACCTGCCTTGGTCGTTTTATTTTTTAGAACGTTTCGTGCGGGGGAGGACTGCGGTGAATTCCGATCCTTCACCCGGTGTGCTCTTAACCTTGATAGTGCCATTGCCGCGCTCAACTGCATGGCGCACCAGTGAAAGTCCAAGGCCCGTTCCGCCAACTTCGCGGCTCCTAGCTTTGTTTACGCGGTAGAAACGCTCGAAAATACGTGATTGGTCAGCTTGCGGTATACCGATACCCGTGTCTTTTACAATGACGGCTATCTGCTGGCCACGCGGTTCGAAGGTAACCAAAATACTTCCCTCGTCGGTGTACATGATTGCGTTTTCGATGAGATTGTCGAAGATGAGGGAGGCATCGCTCGGCTCAATGTCGGCATAGCAGTCGTCGCCAGGGTTGGAGCGGTCATCCATTATGAGGTCAAGACCTTTGTCTTCGGCTTCTGCTTTGTGGGTTACATAGCTTGTAGTCAGAGTGCTGTGCAAATCGCAACGGGGCGTTCTGCCATTGCTTCGCGTTTCCTCCAAACGGGAAAGGTCCAGCAGGTCTATAACCAGTCGTTGCAAGCGCTCTGTTTCGTTTTCCAGTCTTTCCAAGAAAATACCCAGGCTCTTCTTGTCGTCTATTTCGCTTGCATCGCGAATTGCTTCCGAAAGAAGTCTGATTCCGGCTACAGGCGTCTTCAGCTCATGGCTGGCATTCGCTACGAAATCCGACCTTACTTGGTCGAATTTGCGTAGCGGTACTTTCGACTCTCGGTATGAGAACAGCGCGATTGCGATGATTGCGATAATGCCAAGCACACAAACGATGAGGGCGGTGTTTCGTGTTGTGTTGGTGATGGTGGTTACCGCCGTTGAAGGCTCGCTTACGCGCAATGCCATTTGCTCGCCTTGGTAGGTAACCGGGACGGCTACATATAGGCGGTCGGTGCTATCGCTGGCGCTGGTTCGTTGCGCGAACCCTATTTCCCCATGCAAGGCGGCAGCAACTTCTTCTCGGTCAAGGTGGTTTGCAAGCGTTGACGGGTCTATCTCGGAATCGGCAACAACGTGGCCATCGTTGGCAATGAGCGTAAGGCGAAGGTCGGTATCTTCGGCTCCAGCTTTCACGAAGGCGTCGGCATCGCTGCATTGTTCCAACGCAGCGCCTTGGGCTTGCACGGTGGAGGTAAGGTTCGTCTTCTGTCTGCTTACAACCTCATCGTTGATGGGGTTGTAGACGAATACCATAAAGAACACCACAAAAGCCGCGGCAATAATCAGGTAGCCCACAATGAAGCGCTTCTGCCAGCGCTTGGTAGGACTTTCGTTTTCCTGCTTGTTGAAGAAAGGTAGGTTCATTTATTCTTCGGTTTTCTTTACGGGTTCGAAGCGGTAGCCCATGCCGTGCACGGTATGAATGAACACGTAGTTGCTGTATTCGTCAAGCACAGAGCGCAAGCGCCTGATATGCACGTCGATAGTACGCGATGTGCTGAGGTAGTCTTCCTTCCAAACCTTTTGCGTGAGCCAGGTTCGGCGGCAAAGCATTCCTTCGCGCTCGGCCAAGGCAAACAGGAGCTGAAGCTCTTTGCTGCGAAGTTTAAGAGTTTTGCCGTTGATGCTTGCGGTGCAGTTCTGCGCATCCAAGGTTAGGTCCCCGTAAGTTTGCGGGGTAGAGGTGTTCACGCCATCCATTTCGGAGCGGCGCAGGTTTGCGCGGATGCGTGCCAGCAATACTTCAGTACTGAATGGTTTGGTAACGTAATCGTCTGCGCCAGCGTCCAATCCGCGGATTTTGTCTTCATCGGAATCGAGTGCTGTGAGCATAAGGATGGGGGAGTTGAAGCTTTCGTTGCGCAGGCGTTTTGCAACTTCAAACCCATCCATGCCAGGAAGCATAACGTCCAATAGCACCAGGTCGGGCTCAATGGATAAAGCGGTTTCGTAGCCTGAAGTGCCGTCTTCGCAAGAGCTTACGGCATAGCCATGCTTGGTGAGTGAAAACTCAGTGGCAAGGCGAATGGTGGGGTCGTCTTCTATGAGCAAGATTGTGGTCAAGGCGCATCCTTTCATTTGTTACTTAATTATGCGACAAACCGATTCCGGGCACTTTCGTTTAACAACTATTTAGGAAAAGTTTCTTTCGTTCACAAAAGGCTTACTTTCTTTCAACTCTGTGTAACCAACTGGGTTGCCCTGGACTGCATTATTTCGTCTGTAATCGGGGCGCGCACCCAATGGCTAACTCGGGCGCGACCCCATAGCGGTATTAGAAGAAAGAAGGAAAAGAAAAGTGAGTACCGTAAGGAACAAGATCCTGCTCGGCGTTTTGGGCCTGTGCGCAATTGCGCTGTGCGGCCTTTTGGCAGGTTGCAGCTCCAACAGCAGCTCTTCGAGCTCTGACAGCTCCATCAACGTAACCTCCCGTGAGGATGGCTCCGGCACCCGCGGCGCATTCATCGAACTCTTCGGCATCGAAGAAAAGGACAGCTCCGGCAAGAAGGTTGACAAGACCACCGAGTCTGCAGCCATCACCAACTCCACTGCAGTTATGAAGACCACCGTTGCCAATGACTCCAGCGCAATCGGCTATATTTCCCTGGGTTCCCTCGACGACACCGTTAAGGCTGCAAAGATCGACGGCGCAGAGGCAACCGCTGCAAACGTAAAGAGCGGTACCTACAAGGTTTCCCGTCCCTTCAACGTTGTAACCAACACCTCCAAGGAACTCTCTGCAGTTGCTCAGGACTTCATGAACTTCGTTCTTTCCAAGGAAGGCCAGGCTGTTGTAGAGAAGGAAGGCTACATTGCTCTGGACACCACCACCAGCTACACCGCTTCTGGTCTTTCTGGCAAGGTAACCGTTGCTGGTTCTTCTTCTGTAACCCCCGTTATGGAAAAGCTCGCTGAAGCTTACAAGCAGCTCAACTCCGGCGTAACCGTAGAGGTTAACCAGTCCGACTCCACCACCGGCGTAACCTCTGCTATCGAGGGCGCTTGCGACTTGGGTATGGCATCCCGTGAGCTCAAGGACTCCGAGAAGAGCCAGGGCGCTAGCGCCACGGTAATCGCTACCGATGGCATTGCCGTAATCGTTAACAAGGATTGCAGCACCGATAGCCTCACCTCTGAGCAGGTTAAGAAGATCTTCACCGGCGAAATCACCAAGTGGAGCGAGATCGGCTAGCATCACATGGCACAGACTAAAGAGCTTATAGCCAAGATGCTCTTTGCCTTAGCTGCAGCCATCTCGGTGGCTGCAGTTTTGGTAATCTGCATCTTCATCTTCGGCAACGGCATTCCTGCCATTGCGGAGATCGGCCTTCCCGAATTCCTATTCGGGACTTCTTGGAAGCCGTCGAGCGAAGTATTCGGCATCGGCGTCATGGTAGTGGGCAGCCTCTACGTTATGGCTGGCGCTCTGGTAATCGGCGTTCCGCTGGGCATCCTGTGCGCTGTATTCCTGGCATGCTTCGGTTCCGAGCGTGTTTCGCGCGTGGCGAAGAGCGGCGTTCAGTTGCTTGCAGGCATCCCCTCGGTTGTTTACGGCTTCTTCGGTTTGGTAGTGCTGGTTCCCTTCATCAGGGATAACATCGGTGGTACCGGCCAGAGCATTTTGTGCGCATCCGTGGTTCTGGGCATCATGATCCTGCCCACTATCATCACGCTTTCTGAAAGCGCCCTGCGTGCAGTTCCCGATAGCTATTACGAGGGAGCACTTGCCCTTGGCGCCGATCACGAGCGCAGTGTAATGCGCGTAGTTCTGCCGGCTGCCGTTTCGGGCATTCTTGCCTCCATCATTCTGGCCATCGGCCGTGCCATCGGCGAAACCATGGCGGTTATCATGATCGCCGGTAACCAGGTAAAGATGCCTTCGGCGCTCACCGACGGCGTTCGCACCATGACTGCCAACATCGTGCTTGAGATGGGCTACGCTGCCGACCTTCATCGCGGTGCCCTTATCGGTACGGCATGCGTGCTGTTCGTGTTCATTCTTATAATCAACTTTGCCTTTTCGGCTTTGAAGAAGAGGGGTACGAATGGCTAACAACGCTTTGCTTACCCGCACTCGTCCTGCCAAGGTAAGCTCGTGGGTGTTCCGTGTGCTTGTGCACGTGGCAACAATCCTTACCATTTTGGCCGTATGCTTCATCATTGGCTATATCCTGGTAATGGGCATTCCCCAGATCAAGCCTGAAATGTTCTCGCTCGAGTACACGTCCGAGAACTGTTCGTTCATGCCGGCCTTGTTCAATACGCTGCTGGTAATAGTCATGTCGGTTAGCTGCTCTTCGGTGTTTGGCATCGGCGCGGCAATCTTCTTGAACGAATACACCGATCGCACCAACGTGTTCGTGCGCATCGTTGCGCTGGCAACCGAAACCCTGGCGGGCATTCCCTCCATCGTTTACGGCTTGTTCGGCCTGCTGTTCTTCGTGTACTACCTGCAGTGGGGCCTTTCGCTTCTGGCTGGTGTTTGCACTATGGCCATTATGACGTTCCCCATTATCATGCGTGCAACGCAGGAAGCTTTGGCTGCAGTGCCCGACTTGTATCGCGAAGGTTCCTTTGGCCTGGGCGCAGGCCGTTTCCGCACGGTAGTGCGCATCGTTTTGCCCTCTGCGATTCCAGGCATCCTGGGCGGCATCATTCTGGCCATCGGCCGTACGGTTGGCGAATCTGCGGCGCTTATTTACACCGCAGGCTCTATTGCAGCGCTTCCTGCTTCGGTGTTCAGCTCCACCCGTACGCTTGCGGTGCATATGTACCTGTTGGCAAGTGAAGGCCTGCATATCGACGCAACCTACGCAACGGCAGTTCTGCTTCTGCTGTTCGTGCTTCTTATCAATTTCGCAACGTCTGCCGTTGCCAAGAAAATCAGCAAAGGAGGGATGAGCGATGAGTAGCGTGCCCAAGATGGACGTTTCGCACATGGACCTTTACTATGGCGACTACCAGGCCCTTACCGACATCAACATCTCTTTCATGAAAAACCAGGTAACGGCCATGATCGGCCCTTCGGGTTGCGGCAAGTCTACCTTGTTGAAGTCGCTTAACCGCATGAACGACCTTGTGGACGGCTGCAAGATCACCGGCCGCATTACGCTCGACGGCGAAGACATCTACGACGGTTACGATGTAAACGTGCTTCGCAAGAAGGTTGGCATGGTGTTCCAGAAAGCCAACCCGTTTCCAATGTCGATTTATGACAACATTGCTTTCGGCCCGCGCACCCATGGCATCAAGAAGAAGGCCGAGCTTGATGAAATCGTAGAGGACTCGCTTCGCAAGGCTGCAATCTTCGATGAGCTGAAAGATCGTTTGAAGAAGAACGCCCTTGGCCTTTCCGGTGGCCAGCAGCAGCGTCTATGCATTGCACGCGCTCTTGCGGTAAACCCCGAGGTTCTACTTATGGACGAGCCTACTTCGGCTCTTGACCCCATTTCCACTTCCAAGATCGAAGAGCTGGTAGGGGAACTGAAGCAGAACTACACCATCATCATCGTTACGCACAACATGCAGCAGGCTGCCCGCATTTCCGACACAACGGCGTTCTTCCTGTTGGGTGAGATGGTTGAGTGCGCACCTACTCAGGTGATGTTCTCGAACCCGAGCGATAAGCGTACCGAAGACTACATTTCAGGAAGGTTCGGTTAAACCATGGCACGACCGATTTTTGACGAGGAGCTGCACAAGCTGCGCTCTGACATGATTGAGATGGGCGAACTGGTGAAGGATGCCGTGGAAGGTTCTTTCGAAGCAGTTGAAAAGGGCAACGCCACAAAGGCTTTCCTTGTTGCACAGAACGATTCGCTTATTGATGAGCGCGAGCGTTCTATCGAACAGCTTTGCCTGCGCTTGCTGTTGTGCGAGCAGCCGGTCGCATCGGATTTGCGTGCAGTTACTGCCGCTTTGAAAATGATCACCGATTTGGAGCGCATAGGCGATCAGGCAACGGAGATCTGCGAGATTGCCACCACGCTGCCCGAAGATGTTTCGCTCTCTGCATTCCCTTCGCTCGGGGCTATGGCGAAGCTTTGCGTAGACCAGGTTGATGAAGCGGTAGACAGCTACATCAAGCTTGATATGGATAAGGCTCGTGAGTGCATCGAGCGCGATAATTCCATCGACGAGCTATTCGAGGAAACCAAGCGCGCCATTACCGCTCACATTATCGAGCATAAACCCGACGAAACCTCCTTGCTGGATGTGCTTATGATTGCAAAATACCTTGAGCGAGTAGGCGACCATGCGGTGAACATTGCCGAATGGGTTGAGTATGCCGTTACTGGCGTGCATAAAGGTGCCAGCTTGACCATGGAGATGGATTAGACACTTTTTTAAGCTGCAGTTTCTTTGTTGCTTCTTGGTAAGAGCCCCGGCTTGCTTTGCAGGCTGGGGCTTTTGCTGTGCCATAATGGGAAATCACCAACTGGCTATGTACTTTTGCGGCAAGGAAGCCGCATGCAATAGGAGGCTAAAATGGCAAGTTCGCTTTCCGGACGTCATTTCCTGAAACTGCTCGATTTCACTTCTGAGGAGATCATCGAAATGGTTGATCTGGCCGAAGAGCTGAAGGCAAAGAAGAAAGCAGGCGTTCTTCATAAGGAGCTTGAGGGCAAGAACATCGTTCTTCTTTTCGAAAAAACCTCTACGCGCACTCGCTGCTCGTTTGAGATTGCTGGCCACGACTTGGGCATGGGCGTTACCTACCTTGATCCCGCAAGCTCGCAGATGGGCAATAAGGAATCTATCGAAGACACGGCTCGCGTTTTGGGCAGCATGTTCGATGGAATCGAGTATCGCGGCTTTGGTCAGGAGATCGTTGAAACCTTGGCAGAATATGCGGGTGTACCTGTTTGGAATGGCCTTACTGTGGAAGCGCATCCAACACAGTTCATTGCCGATGCCCTAACCATTCGCGAAAATTTCGGCGATGTTAAGGGCCTGAAGGTAGTGTTCATGGGCGACGCAAAGAACAACGTTGCCAATTCGCTTATGGTAGGCTGCGCCAAGCTGGGCATGAACTACGTTGCCTGCTGCCCTGAAGCCGATGCTCCCGATGCTGCTTTGGTGGAGCAGTGCAAGGCCATTGCCGCTGAGACCGGCGCCGTGCTGGAGTTTGACACC
>CAZQWR010000071.1:0-1098 GCA_964597085.1 uncultured Cryptobacterium sp. | reverse complement strand
CGATGTTGCCGAAGGCACCAAGGGCGCACACGTAATCTATACCGATATTTGGGTTTCCATGGGTGAGTCCGCAAGCCTGTGGGAGCAGCGCATCAAGGAGCTTTCCCCGTATCAGGTGAATGCTGCTGTAATGCAGAATGCTGCCGATAACGCTATTTTTATGCATTGCCTACCTGCTTTCCATGACACCAAAACCACGGTTGCCCAGGAAATCGAGCAGAAGTTCGGCCTTACCGAAATGGAAGTTACCAATGAGGTATTCGAAGGCGAACGCTCCCGTGTGTTCCAAGAGGCCGAAAACCGTATGCATTCAATCAAGGCAGTGGTTTTGGCAACGCTGCGCTAAGGAGCATTTATGAAAAACGTCGGTTACTACAATGGCGAAATCGGCCTGCAGGAAGAGCTGAAGGTTCCTTTCCTGGAGCGCGTAAGCTTCTATGGCGATGGCGTCTACGATGCCACTATGGCGCTAGACGGTGTGGTTGTGTTCGCAGAAGATCACCTGGACCGCTTTTTCAACAGCTGCAAGAATATGGAAATCGATCCTGGTATTTCCAAGGAAGAGCTCCATAAGCTGCTTACCGAATTGGTTGCCAAGTGCGATGGCGATTACCAGTTTGTTTATTGGCAGGTAACCCGTGGCACTGCTCCGCGTGAACATTCCTTTCCCGGTGGCCCTTCCAACCTGTGGGTAATGATCACTCCGGAAGAAAAAGATTTGCGCCCCTCAGAAAAGGTTGAGCTCATTACGGTTGAGGATACGCGTTTCTTCCACTGCAATACCAAAACGCTTAACTTGCTTCCCAATGTAATCGCCGCTCAGCGTGCCAAAGAAGCTGGTGCATATGAGTCTGTTTTCGTACGTGATGGCAACGTTACCGAATGCGCCCACAGCAACGTTCATATTTTGAAGGACGGCTGTTTCGTCACCCACCAGGCCGACAACCTCATTCTTCCTGGCATTGCTCGTAAGCATTTGCTCATGGCTTGTGAGCGCTTGGGCGTTCCCGTGCAAGAACGTCCCTTTACGGTTGCAGAGCTCATGGATGCCGATGAGGTTATCGTGTCCTCGTCTTCAACTCCTGGTGTTTCCGTTAG
>CAZQWR010000070.1:0-8504 GCA_964597085.1 uncultured Cryptobacterium sp. | reverse complement strand
GCCTGCTATACTGCAAAGGCTGTTTTAATTCACATGCATGGGGGACCTGAGTTCGCCAGTGGCCGTGAAAGCGGTTGCGAACAACGGGGCGATCCTATGCAGAGGCACAACGAATGGAGAAAGAATGTCCAAGATCACTATCAAGACCCTGCTCGACGCAGGCACCCACTTCGGTCATCAGACCCGTCGCTGGAACCCCAAGATGAAGCCTTACATCTTCGGTCATCGCGGCGACATTTACATCATCGACCTCAAGGAGACCATGTACGGTCTCGATGCTGCTTACACCGCAGTTTCCCGTTGCGCCGAAAAGGGCGGCACGGTTCTGTTCGTAGGTACCAAGAAGCAGGCTCAGGAGTCCATCGCTGAAGCTGCTAACCGCTGCGGCATGCCTTACGTTAACGCTCGTTGGCTCGGCGGCATGCTTACCAACTTCACCACCATCCGCTCTCGCGTTCAGCGCATGGAAGAGCTCGAGGCTATGGAGGCCGACGGCCGCATGGCTCTTCTTCCCAAGAAGGAGCAGATCCTGCTGAAGAAGGAACTCGCTAAGCTGCAGACCAACCTCAACGGTATCCGCAACATGAAGAAGACCCCCGACATGATCTTCATCATCGACACCAACCGTGAGCAGATCGCCATCCACGAGTCCCATCGCCTCAACATTCCCGTTGTTGGCACGCTCGACACCAACTGCGATCCCGACGACGTAGACTTCGGCATCCCCGCAAACGACGATGCGATCCGCTCCGTTCGTCTGCTCTCCGAGTTTGTTGCCGACGCTGTTATCGCAGGCACCGGCGCTCCCGTTTCCGTAGAGGAAATGGCAGCTCCTGCTGCTGAGGCTGCTCCGGCAGAGGCTGCAGCTCCCGCAGCTGAATAAGCTCACTAACTACCCATAGCAGTTTCGCCCTCGCCCCTAACCGGGCGAGGGTTCTTATTGAAAGGAATTACCATGGCTGAAATCACCGCAGCTCTCGTTAAGGAACTCCGTGAGATGACCGGCGCTGGCATGATGGAATGCAAGAAGGCTCTCGTAGAGGCTGAAGGCGACATCGAAAAGGCAGTAGACGTTCTGCGCACCCGCGGTCTTGCCGCTGTTGCAAAGAAGGCCGGCCGTGCCACCAACGAGGGCACCGTTCTGGCTCTCGTTTCCGAGTGCGGCCATGCCGGCACCCTGGTTGAGCTCAACTGCGAAACCGACTTCGTGGGCATGAACGAAAAGTTCAAGGCTTACGCAGAGAAGATCGCCAAGGCAGTGCTCGCCAACAAGCCCGCCGACCTCGACGCTCTCAAGGCTTCCGAAATCGAAGGCGAAACCGTAGAGGCTATCGTCACCGACGCTATCCACACCCTGGGCGAAAACATCCAGCTTTCCCGCTTTGCTCTTTCCGAGCAGCCTGAAGGTGCAGTTGCTTCCTATATCCACGGCGGCGGCAAGATTGGCGTTCTGGTTGAGTTCAAGCTGGGCGATGCTTCCTTCGCTTCTAACGAAGACTTCAAGAAGTACGGTCGCGACATTGCTATGCAGGTTGCTGCAGCAAGCCCCGTTGCCGCTACCCGCGAGTCTGTAGACGCTGCAATCGTTGAGCACGAGATGGGCATCTACAAGGCACAGGCCGCTGAATCCGGTAAGCCCGAGAACATTCAGGAAAAGATCGCTACCGGTCGTCTGGAGAAGTTCTTCAAGGAGAACTGCCTCACCGAGCAGGCTTACGTAAAGAACCCCGACCAGACCGTGAACCAGTACACGGCCGAGGTTGCCAAGCAGCTCGGCACCACCATCGAAATCGTTTCCTTCACCCGCTTCATGCTGGGCGAATAAGCGCATTTCATAAGGCTTTCCGCAAGCCCTTCCAGAGGTTTTGGGTAAAACCTGCTTCTGGGAGGGCTTGCTGTCATAATGGGGCTATAACTGGTAACGTGTGGTTCGGCTTTTGCCGAATTTTTACGCTTGAATGCAAAGCAACCAAGATGGATTGGATGCAACTTATATGTCTGAAGAAGTAATCATCGCCCGCGAAACCGCAAACGTTTCGGGCACAGTGCATATTGGCGGGGCCAAGAACTCTGCTCTTAAGCTCATCGCTGCTTCAATGCTCGGCCAGGGAAAAACCACCCTGCGCAATATTCCCCATATCTCCGATATCGAGATTATGACCGAGGTTATGCGCAGCTTGGGCGCCACCGTTGAATGGGGCGACCATATGCTCGTTATCGACACTGAGCATGCCGAAGGTCACGATACCCCTTACGAGCTGGTTTCTAAGATGCGTGCCAGCATCTCTATCCTTGGTCCCCTTATTGGCCGTTTTGGCTGTGCGCGTGTTGCCATGCCCGGCGGTTGCAAAATTGGCGCCCGCAAAATCGATATGCACCTGAAGGTGCTCGAGGCCATGGGCGTCGAGTTCGAAAACAGCCACGGCTACCTTTATGCTTCTTCGCCAAATGGCTTGCATGCTGCAAGCGTTCTGCTGGAATTCCCCAGCGTGGGCGCAACCGAGAATATGCTTATGGCCGCCGTTGCGGTTGAGGGCACCTCCGTTATCGACAACGCCGCTCGCGAGCCTGAAATCGTCGACCTTGCCAACATGCTCAACGCCATGGGCGCCCATGTTGAAGGCGCGGGTTCTCCCACCATAACGGTTCATGGCGTTCCGCTTTCCGAGCTGCACCCGTGTGATCACGCCACGGTGGGCGATCGTATCGAGGCCGGCACCTTCCTTACCGCAGGTGCCCTGCTGGGCGGCCCGGTAACTGTTAAGGGCATTGATCCTTCCTTCTTGCGCATGGCACTCATGAAGCTCGAGCATATGGGTTGCCAGGTAGAAACCGGCGAAGATTACATTACCGTTTCCCGCACGCAGCCGCTGCAGCCTACCGACATTCAAACGCTGCCGCACCCTGGTTTCCCCACCGACCTTCAGGCGCAGTTCATGCTTCTTACCTCGTTCGCGCAGGGCAACTCCGTTATTTCCGAGAACATCTTTGAGAACCGCTTCATGTTCGCCAGCGAGCTTAACCGTATGGGCTCCCGCATTACCGTGGAAGGTCATCATGCGCTCGTTAAGGGTGTAAGCAAACTCGAGGGCGCTCCCGTGTCTTCGCCCGATCTGCGCGGCGGTGCTGCACTTGTTATTGCCGGTCTTGCCGCAGAGGGCGAAACCATCGTGCACGATATTCACCATATCGATCGCGGCTACGAAGATTACGTTGGCAAGCTCGCTGGCCTTGGCGCCAACGTCGAGCGCGTTTCCCTGTAAGAAGGGTAGGGCCTAGGTATGCCAAGCAGGAACAGAAGGGGATCGCACGGCCAGTACGGCACCACTCGTCGTTCTTCGGCGCGAAAGAGGGAAAACTGGTCGTCTTCTGTGGTGGGTACGCACGCTTCGGGCAATGCCCCAAGGCAGCGTCAACAGCGTAGAACGGCATATCCGCATGTTTCTGCGGCACCCAATGCTCGTCGTACGGCCGAAGTGAACCAGATCCACTTCCAGTCGCGCTCGGTGGATGAACGTCAGCAGGCTCGCCACAAGGTTGGCCAGTCCCGCACCGCCAATATCATGCGCAAACGTGATAACCAAAGCCGCGTGATGCTTGTTGTGGGCATCATCCTCGTTATTGTCATCGCTTTCGGGTTGGGCACGTGCGCATATCGCAACTCGCTTTCTTCTTCCATGGCGCTCAACGATAACGCGGTTTCCAGCCAGTTGGTTTCCGCCAATACGCAGGGCACCACCTATACGCTCATTGCCGGTATAACCGGTAGCGGAAGTAATGAACGAGCCAGCTACCTGGCAGTTTTGCGCGTCGATGCCGAATCAAACACGGCGTCTCTGCTCAACATTCCCAGCAACATCAAGGTTTCCTACTCCAACGCTTCAGACGACAGCAACATGTTGCGCGATGCGCCTCACGCCAAGGACGAAGGTGAACTGGTAAAACAGGTTTCTTCGCTTATCGGGCAAGACATAAACCATTATGTTCGCGTTACCGACAAGGGCTTCATTTCCATCGTTGATGCCTTGGGCGGATTGAATGTTAACGTAAGCCAGTATGTTGATGACCCAACGGTTGGCACTTCGGTGCTTGATCCTGGCCAGCAAACTCTCACGGGCAAGCAGGCGTTGGCATATGTGAGTGCGAAGAATTACAACACGGGGTTTGCCCAGCGTGCCACGGTGCAAAACGAGGTATTCCAGGAATTTATTTCTGCCGTTAAGGCGAAGGGCGGCGCTTCATTTGTAACCAGCGCCGATAGCATTGCCAACAATATCAAAACCGACTTGAGCTATGACGACATAACCAAGTTGGCAAACGCGCTTGAAAAGGCCGACTTGCAAGTTGGTACTGTTCCCGGTAGCCAGTCCACCAACGGCTCCAAAGTGTATTGGTCGGTAAGCAGCACCTCTGCTTCCCAGATATACGAGCAGTTCCGTAACGGCAGCGATATGGATGTTTCGGTTGACACCAGCGGCATCGACCGTTCGCAGTACCAGGTAATCGTGCTCAACGGCGCAGGCGCCGATGGCTACAGCGCCCAAGCGGCATCCGTGCTTCAGAACGCAGGCTTCTCCATCAAGGAAACCGGCAATGCCGAATCATTCGTATACGACGAAACCTTGGTAATCTATCGCACCGCCGAAGACAAAGCCGCCGCCGAAGCAGCGGTGAAAGACCTTGGCGTGGGCCGAACGGTTTCCGCTGGCGTTTACTACAGCCTTACCACCAACATCCAGGTTGTTGTGGGCAAGGACTGGACTGCGCATGCTTGATCCGGTGGCCTATATCAACACCCCCAGATGGCGCTCCATGAGTCTGGGGCTCGAGCGCATTACCGAGCTTCTTGAAAAGCTGGGCAACCCTCAGAGCCGCTTGCGTTTTGTACATGTTGCCGGAACCAATGGCAAAGGCTCTACTTGTGCTTTTACGGCAAATATTCTGCAGCAAGCTGGATATAAGGTTGGCTTGTTTACCAGCCCGTACATCGAGCGTTTTGAAGAGCGTATCCGTATCAATGGCAAAGAGATTTCTTTGGAGCATCTTACTCAGGCAACGCTTGCGGTGCGCAATGTGGCGGAAGCAATGGAAGAACACCCCACCGAGTTCGAACTCATGACCGCGGTTGCCTTCGAGCATTTTGCCCGCATGGAGTGCGATATCGTGGTGTGCGAGGTGGGTTTGGGCGGCAGGCTCGATTCCACCAATGTCATTTCTGCACCAGAGGTATGCGTTTTTGCTCCCATCTCCTATGATCACTGCGCAATGCTGGGCAACACTCTTGAAGAAATCGCTTCTGAAAAAGCGGGAATCATCAAGCCCGGAACCGTTTGCGTAAGCGCTCCGCAAGAACCTGAATCGCGTCAGGTGTTGGAAGCGCGTGCTGCCGAATGCGGCGCCCCTATTCAGTTCGTTGAAGAGGCTGAAATCTTCGGTCCAAATGAAGACTTCAGCTTCGGTGGCTATGAGCATCTTTCGGTCGTGTTGCAAGGCCTGTATCAGCGAACCAATGCGGCAGTGGCAATCTGCGTCTGCAAGGCTTTGGCGAAAAGGGGTTGGGAAATTCCCAGCGAAGCTGTGTATTCCGGCATAGCGGGCGCATCATGGCCGGGCCGCTTCGAGTTCTTGCATCATAATCCTGATGTTGTGGTGGATGGTGCCCACAACTATCACGCAATCCGTGCGTTGGGCAAGGAGCTTCGAAGCCGTTATGCTCCTGGCAGTGTAGTGTTTGCCGTGGGCGTTATGGCCGATAAAGACTATGCACCCATGTTGGAGTTCTTGGCGCCTTTGGCTTGCTCCTTTGTGTGCTACGAACCCGGTAATCCGCGGGCGCTTGCAGCTCACGATCTGGCTTTGGCCGTTCGCAAAGCCCTGGACGCCGCACAGGTGGAAGGGCCATGCGAAGTGAGGGAAGCCGCTTCGCCCGCCGAAGCAGTAACTGCCGCCCTTGCTTTGTCTGAAAACAAGCTGCCCATATGCTTCTGTGGCAGCCTTTATGGAATAGGCGCTATCAAGGAAGCGTGGCGCGCACTTTAACCCCATCTGCGGTTATCCTGTGCACTTTTAATGGGCAAGCTTGCCTTCGCAAAAGCCTGCAGTGCAGGGCGTATATACTTTTGCAACGTTGAGAGTATCTCGAAAGGGCTTGGGCGGCGCCAAGTTCTGAACCTGGTCAGGTCCGGGAGGAAGCAGCCATAAGGGACCGCTGACGAGCGCCCAGGCCTTTTCGAGATACTTTGCTTTCGCCGGTCGTCCGATCGGCGAAATTTGTCTTACGCTCTTTTGACAGCTGCTGCGTTGCAGCTCAATGAACAGGAACTCATGGAAATCATCAATTTCATCCTTGGCCTTTTGAAAGATCCGCGTGGCGCTATTGCCGGCTGGATTGTCACATTGGGCGCAGTTTGGGTTTACACCCCGCTTTTCCTCATCGTTTTCATTGAAACGGGGTTGGTCTTTTTCCCGTTCTTGCCTGGCGATTCCCTGCTTTTTGCAGCTGGCGTGTTCTCTGCCGATGGTGGCGGCCTCAACCTGGCAGCTACGCTCATCGTTTTTTACGCTGCGGCTATCTTGGGCAATACCTCTAACTACTGGATTGCCCGATTTTTCGGCACGCGAATTATCGACTCGGGCAAAATCAAGGCACTCACGCCAGAGCGCATGGCCAAGCTCGACCATTTCTTTGAAAAATTCGGCGGTCTTACCATCGTCATCACGCGCTTCATGCCGTTTTTCCGCACCTTCGCTCCGTTCATTGCGGGCACGGGCCATATGAACTTCGCAAAGTTCACCCTGTTCAACGCTATAGGCGGCATTTCCTGGGTTTCGCTGTTCGTGCTGGTGGGCTACTTCTTTGGTGGCGTTCCCTTCGTGCAGCAGCATTTCGAGGTCATCGTTTTGGGCATCGTCGCCGTTTCGGTTGCGCCTGCGCTCATTGGCGCCATCAAGGCCGCCCTCGCTTCCCGTAAGAGCGGTAAGAACGAATTCGAAATCGAAACTGCAGTAGAAGCCGAGCGCATCACGCGCGCCAAGCACGCATCCTCCAATGAGGAAACTCCCGCCGAATAGCCATCCGCTAAAATAGCTACTCGGGTTAAACAACACGCATCATTTTCGATGCTTCACTATCTCAAGGCCCGGGTTGCCCTGGCCTTTTTCTAGGAGGCCCAGCGCATGGAAGCCCTGTATCGCAAATACCGTCCAACCACATTTGCAGATGTGGTAGGGCAGGAGCACATCGAGCGTACGCTGAAGAACGCCATCGAACAGGACAAGGTTTCTCACGCATATCTCTTCTGCGGCCCTCGCGGCACAGGAAAAACCACCACGGCGCGCATCCTTGCCAAAGCGCTCCTGTGCGAAAAGGGTCCTACCATCGAACCCGATGGCACCTGTGAAGAATGCCTGGCCATTGCCCAGGGCAATCACCCCGATGTCTACGAGCTCGATGCCGCTAGCCGTACGGGCGTAGAAAACGTGCGCGAGGAAATCATCAGCCGCGTTAGCTATGCGCCCACCCGTGGCAAATGGAAGATCTACATCATCGACGAGGTTCACATGCTTTCCTCGGCGGCGTTCAATGCGCTTCTCAAAACCATCGAAGAGCCGCCCAGCCATGTGGTATTCATCCTCTGCACCACCGATCCACAAAAGGTTCCCGAAACCATCCAGTCGCGCTGCCAGCGCTTCGACTTTCACCGCATTTCGCTCGAATCCATCGTTTCGCGCCTGGGCGCTGTTTGCGTCAAGGAAGGCGTTGAATTCGAGCCCGAGGCTCTCGAGCTCATTGCGCATCGTGCCGAGGGTGGCATGCGAAACGCGCTCACCTCGCTTGAGCAGCTCATCGCTTTCGATGCGGGCCACGTAACGCTCGAGGGCGCACAAAACCTGTTGGGCTCGCTCGATGATACCGACCTTTCCGAAATCGTGGTTGCCATCGGCAAGCGCGATGCCGTCGCTTGCTTCAACTGGCTTGTCGGCTATGTAGAAACTGGTGCCGACCTGGCTCAATTCGTGCAAGATTTTGCCGAATACGTGCGTACCATGTACCTGCTCTCTATGGCAGGCGTGGAAGTGGAGCTGGATATTAATGATGCCACGCGTAAAACCATGACTAAGCAGCTTCCCCTTTATGGCGAAGCCCGCTTGGCGCGCATACTTACCATTTTGGGCGATGTTTCCAAGGAACTGCGCTCTGTTAGCAATCCACGCCTTTCTTTCGAAATCGCCCTTACGCGCATGATCCGTCCCGAATCCGACCTTACGCTCGATGCTCTGGTAGAACGCGTCGAGGCGCTCGAGATGAAGCTAGCATCCGGGGGCCTAGCTGCAGTTCCAGCCGCCCAGCCTGCGGTTCAAGCGTCGAGCCCTGCGGTGCAGTCGGCTAGCTTCTTGGGCTCCGCGGTCGCCGCAACGGTCATGGGTCAGGCTTCCGTTGAAGCGCCGTCGCAGCCGGTTACAGCTCAGCCTCCTGCTGTCCAACAGCCTTTCGCTAATCCGTC
>CAZQWR010000069.1:0-8633 GCA_964597085.1 uncultured Cryptobacterium sp. | reverse complement strand
AATAGGCGGGTTCATATCCCAGGCAGCGCAGTTCTTGCTCTACGTACTGCTCTGCCATGGCGCCCTTGAATTCGGTGAATAGGCGCGAGCCGTCTAGCACCACTGCAGGGTCGAGCCCCGCCTGCGCTCCAAGCAGCCCAACGTCAATGCTGAACAGCTTGAAGGCGGAAACATCTTCGTATCCAAGCAGCGGCGTGCGCAATGCGCTGGCACGGGGCACTTTGCTAACGGCGCCGTAGTCCGCCAGCCATTGCAGGCTCTCTTCGAAATCGCGCGCGCGAGCCCCAGGGCGCACTGTGCCGTAGACGAATTTCTTGTTCTCACGAGCCAACTGCCCGGGAAGCGATTTCCAAACCAGGCGCATACGCTCAAGAATCCGTTCAGGTGCATGCTTGCTGAAGTCGGCATCGTAGCTTTCCAGTATTCCAAGCTGCAAGCGCCTCGCCTCGGCGGCGTCCTTCTTGCTTCGGTAGGCCTCTACGATTTCGGGCATGCCGCCAACAATCAAATATTCCTTAAGCAGCCTTTCCAGCATGTCGGCGGTTGCGACAAGGTCTTCTGTACTTGCTGCCTCAAGGGCATCGGCTAGAGGCTCGCCCGCGGTGGCGCGCACGAATTCCGAAAAGCACAGGGGGCGCAAAGTTAGCTGGTCTACCTTCCCGACGGGGAACGATTCTTCGTTGCGGCGCAGTGCGACGCCCATGTACGAGCCTGCAGCAATAACGTGGTATTCGCGCGCTTGTTCGCAAAAATACTTCAATGAGGTTATGCCGCGTGGAACCTCTTGAATCTCGTCGAATATCAGCAATGTTTTGCTGGGGGTTATGGTGCGGCCTTGGCGCAGTTCAATTTGGCGGATGATGCGTTTCGGATCCAGGTCCTGCTCGAATAGGGCTCGCGCCTGCTCATCGAACATGAAGTCGATTTTTATCGAATCTTGAAATTCCTGGGCGGCAAATTCTTCCATAAGCCAGGTTTTGCCCGTTTGGCGTGCTCCGCGCAGCAGCAGCGGTTTGCGGTTGGGGTTTGTTTTCCAAGAAACCAGCTTATCCATCAAAAGCCTGCGCATATGTGCCTCCCATTCGCTAAGATATAGGCATTATATCAAGTTCCCTCGAAAAATGTGGGAGCTACGCACAAAGTTCCCCAGGAAAAATGTGGGAGCTAACCACATTTTTCTAACGAAAAATGTGTGAGTATGTGCTCAAGCTCGGGTCTCTGGTAATGCACGGCGGCCCGAATATGACCGCAGTCAAAGGCGCGCGTGTATCATGGAGCCAATGCTCAAAACGCAAAGAGGGGAGTGCTGCAAGTGAGTGGCAAGGCGAAACACAACAAGGTTGCAGGGGCCGTTGGGTCCGCTGCCTCTGCTGGCTTTGACCCTGTCGCTGAAGCCGCTGTTCCTGGCACGGCTTCTGCTTCCGCAAGCTTTGGCTCTGCTGCCAAAACTGCAGCCGCTGGCACGGCTGGCGCCCCGTTCTTTTCCATCGTCATGCCCATGTACGGCTCGGAGGCTTTCATTGCCAATGCCCTCTTCGACGTGCAAAATCAAATCTTTGGCAATTGGGAGCTTATTGTTGTAGACGACGCTTCGCCCGACAGCAGCCGCGTCATTGTTGAGCAGGCCGCTGCGGCCGACTCGCGCATTCGCCTGGAAACCCACGCGCAGAACCGCGGCCTTTCCGCTGCACGCAACACCGGTCTTGCTGCTTCGCGTGGCGAATACGTGTGGTTCCCCGACCCAGACGATCGCTACGATTTCACCTTGCTGCAAAGCGTGTACAACTCGCTTGCCCAGCAACAGGCGCCCGTGGGGATGTTCGGCCATGTGGAAGAGTTTTACCCTGTACCCAAGGGTGTTGCCGATCGGCCTGAGCCCAAGGGGGCTGGCGTGAAGGGCGGATCCGCTGGTGCTGCCGCAGTGGAGGGCGGAGCCGCTGGCCGGTCTGCCCTCAAGGGCGCCGCCACCCAGCCAGCGCCCACCAACGTGGTGGATTTCTCTTTGGAAACGCACCATTATGGCCGTGCCAAGCTGCGCTCCCATGTGCTGGAATTCGAAAAGCGCACGCACTACGGTTACGCCTGGAACAAGGTGTACAAACGCTCCTACCTGCAACAAGGCAGCTTCCAGTTCACCGAGGATCTTCCGCTTATCGAAGATATTGAATTTAACGTGCGCGTGTTCCAAGACTTGCCCGCGCTCAATGTGGTGGGTGAAACTCTGTACCGCTACGCCAAACGCGAGCAGGCCAATCTTACCAACAAGTTTGTGCCGCGCTATTACGAGGTGCATCGCCGGCGCATCGAAATGCTGCGCAATCAGTTGGAATCGTGGGACCTGCTTACCGAAGAAGCTAAGGCAACGCTGGGCGCTCTATACTCGCGCTATGTTCTTTCGGCACTGGAGCGCAACCGCCAAAAGGAAAGCGGCATGAGCTCAGCTCAGCAGCGCGAATGGTTGGAGGGCGTATTCGCCGACCCGTTGTTTGGCGAGCTTGTGCCTAACGCCCGTGCCGAAAGCCGCGCGTTGGCCACTTGCCTAAAGCCCATGCAGCAGCGTGATGTTGCTAAAACGCTTGCATTGGGCAAGCTTATCCATGCGGCCAAAGGTGGTGCGCTGCACAGCGTATTCCAAAAGCTGAAGGCCGGCAGGTAAAGCTCGCTTGTTCTGACCATGCCCTCGGTGGCCTTGCTCCTACGTTGCCTTGGTCGCCCTGCCGGGGCCCCGCCCACGGGCGATTGCTTCGGCGCAGGCGGCCAATCTTGAAGTTGGCGCTAATTAGCCTTCTATGTCCACCAATTCATAGGCGGCGATTTCTTGCCGTTGATGCAGAACGCGGTAAATCACCACGGCGTCGGAGGTAATTCGGTAGTAAACAACATAGGGGTTTGCTTGTATGGCGCGGTACTCGTTGGCTAGGCGCTCGTGCGCAACGCGCTTTCCCAGCTGCGGGAATTGCCTAATTCGCCTGATGGCTTCATCGATAGAGTTAATCGCCGAAAGCGCCGCGCTGGGGTTGCCGCATTCAACGCCTAGGTAGATCGCAATAGATTGCCTGTCTAGGTTGGCTCTAGGGCGCCATTTCAGTTTGAGCGGCTTGTTGTTGCTCTGGCCGGCCATTATTTACCGTCTTTTGTGCCTGCGTAGGCAATGCCCATGGCTTCGAAGACCGCCGCTATTTGCGAGTCAGATTCTTTGGCGGAAATGCTTTCGGGGCGATATTTTTCTTCCAACTCGGCCTCTTTAAGGGCAAGGTAAATGCGCTCTTGCTGCTCGATGCTTTCGTAGGTTTGGCTGTCCATCAGCACATAGGCGGCCGACCCATTTTTAGTAAGAACGATGGGTTCTTGTAGTTCGCTAGCTTGGTTGCACACCTCGTTCATTTTGGTGCGGAGGTCGGTGATTGGCCTGATGATAGGCAGTATGGTTGAAAGGGCAGGCATCGTTGGCTCCATTTCTTGCTTCATAACTAGCTTAATTCTATCATTAATTCAGTTAGAAATAATGTAGTTGTTGGTGATTTACAGGGCATGATCCTGTTTAAGTCGCCTCGGCAACGAGTGTTTGTTTTCGCTCTGCCTGGGCCTTGCTGCTCTTGCCTGCGGCTGTTGTCGGTCTGAGTCTTTGCCTCGGAGCCTTCGCGTTAGCCTTTCAGCTAAAGCGAAACGCCCCCTGCCTGCGTTACGCAATTCAACCAAAATAAAACAGCGCGGCATGCAGGCGCCCATCTGCTGTGGTTGGGCGTAATATAGCAGGAAACGTTTTTAAGAAAGGGGCCCGCAAAGTGGATTTGTCCATCGTCGTGCCATGCTACAACGAAGAAGGCAACCTGCCGTTGCTGTTCAACGCGGTGGAAGCTGCTTTTGCCGGCCAAGGCGTAACGTATGAACTGGTGTTGGTGAACGATGGCAGCTCCGATGGCACTTCTGCTGCGTTGCACAGCCTGCCCGTGCCGGCAAGCTGCGAGCAGGGCGTAGTGGTAGATTTCTCCCGCAACTTCGGCAAGGAATCTGCCGTGTTGGCCGGCTTGCAGAATGCCACGGGCAATTGCGTTGCCATTATGGATGCCGATTTGCAGCAGCCTCCTGCAACCCTGCTGGAAATGTATCGCATGCTGCAGGCCAACCCAACGGCCGATTGCGTTGCCGCTTACCAGGAACAGCGCAAAGAAGGCGGCGTGCTGCGCTTCTTCAAGAAGATGTTCTACAAAACGTTCAGCAAAACCTCGCAGCTTGAAGTGGTGCCCGATGCTTCGGACTTCCGCGTGTTCCGCCGCAGCGTGGCCGATGCCCTTACGGTAATGCCCGAAAGCTTCCGCTTTTCCAAGGGCATGTTCGCGTGGGTTGGTTTCGAAACACTGCCGTTCCCCTACACTCCGGCCGATCGCGCCGAGGGCAACAGCAAATGGTCGTTCAGCAAGCTGTTCAGCTATGGCATTGGCGGCGTGCTTTCGTTCACCACGTTCCCACTTAAAATCGCCACCGGCGTGGGTGGTCTCGCAACCTTCCTGGGCTTGCTGCTGCTCATTGAAGTAGTGGTGGAAATGATAGTCAATCCTTCGCTGCCCTCCGGCTACCCAACCATGATTTGCGTGCAGCTTATTCTGGGCGGCCTTATTCTTGGCATGCTGGGCATCATCGGCGAATACATTGCACGCATCTACATTGAAACCAAGCGCCGCCCGCACTACATAGCCAAGTCCATCGAAGTGCGCCAGCCGAAGTAGGCGCGCCTGCTGAAATAGGCTTAAATCTGAATCAAGCAAGAAGCCCGTTCCCCGTTTGGGGCGGGCTTCTTGTTTGCCTTTGAACAGGAAGTTAGAACATTCGTTCGTGTATAATCTAGGTTGGCTCAACGGCCTGGCTCGCGTGTCGGCAGCGCCCTCCTTTTGAGGGGAGGTGGTGCCCATGGACTTTGCAACTGAAGTTATCAAGCTCGCTACGGCGGCGCTTGCTCTGGTTGAAGCTGTAATAGACCTCACTACCAAGGCGCACGGGTTGCGCAAAAAGAAAGACCTTAAGTAGCAGCTTAAGGTCTTCTCAGTGAATTAACGGCGCTGCCCGACCAAGCAGAACGCGGGCTGCCGTTGGGTTCATTATAGCTTGTTAGTTGCCCGAGTAGGGGTACTTTTCAATGAGTTCCTGCACCGTTACAAAGCTGTAGCCCTGGGCCTTCAGCTTGGGCAGTGCCTCACGCAAGCCCTCAATTGTTTGGCTGCGGTCGCCGCCGCCGTCGTGCATCAGGATGATGTTGCCGGGGCTGGCGCTTTCAATGCGCTGGGCAATAACGCTGGCGCCGGGCTTCTTCCAGTCGGTAGTGTCGATGTTCCAACCAATTTCAGCTGTAACCAGGCCCTCAAGGTCGGAAGCAACGCTCTGGTCGTAATTGCCGCCGGGGCAACGGAAGATGGTGCTTGCCTTGGCGCCGGTTGCCTTTTCAATGGCATCCAAGCCCTTGGTTACTTCATCCTTGCGTTCCTGGCTGCTCATTTTAATAAGGCTTACGCCCTGGCCGCTGCCTTCGGCGTGGTCCCAGGTGTGGGTGCCAATTTCGCAGCCCATATCGGCCGCGCGCTTTACCTGCGTTTCGTGGCTCGAAACGCATTGGCCAACGGTGAAGAAGGTGGCCTTAGCGTCGTTTTCTTTCAAGATGTCCAGAATCTCATCGGTCTGCGAATCCCATGGGCCGTCGTCGAAGGTGAGGGCAATAACCTTATCGCCGCCGGTGTTCACGTTGTAGTACTGAACCACGGTGTTCACGGGTTCCTTGGTAACCACCTGCGTGGATATGCCGGAATCTTTGCCGGTGCGAGTTACCTGCTCGCCGTCCTGAGCATCGGTGCTGTACAGGTGAACAGCGCCCGTGCCCTTGATTTCCACGGAGTGGGCCAAGGTTTGCGAATCGCTATCGGTGTAGGGCTCCGAAACATCCGTGCCATTGGAAATCTCAACCTTGTCGCCACCGTTCAGGTGGGTGCCCATGTCGGTTGTTTCGCTGCCGTTCACCTTTGCGGTGCAGCGCGTGCCTTCGCCTTGGCGAATGGTGCTGCCGTCAACGGCAACGTAATTGCCGGCGGTTACGCTAACGCGGCCGGCGTCTAGCAAGCCGCCGATGCTGCGTTCGCTGCCGGAAACGGTTACAGAATCGCCATTGAGGGTTATCTGAACGGCTTTGTTGCTCATCCAATTGGTAACGCCGAATATGCCCACTACTGCCAAAACGGCCACAATGCATACGGCAATAAGGCCTTTGCCGCTGAAGAAATTGGCTTTTTGCTTGGGCTTGCGGCCGTTGCTGCCGCCGTTTACGTAGCGTGCCGCGCTGTATGCGGAAGCGCTGGTGGTGTTGCCGGTTGCGGTGTTGCCGCCGCGACGGTAGTTGGCACGCGAATACGCGGCAGCATCCTGTGCGCTTACGTTTGCGATGGCGGGCATTTGCTGGCTGCGGCTTGGTTGTGCTGCTTGCTGGCTTTGTGCGCTGGGGCGTTGTTGAGCCGGTGCAGCCTGGGCTTTGCGTGCGGAACCTGTTTGCGCTGCTGCGGCACCTGCGGCGGCTGCGTTGCGGCGCGCTGCGCTAGGGCGTTGGCCATTGGCAGAAGCGCGACGAGGGCGGGGCTGCTGCGTAGAATTGCCCGCTGCGGCGTTGTTGCGTTGAGCGCGCTGCTGTCCGTTGGTGCTGTAGCGGCTATGCTGCTGGAACTCGCCGTTTTCGTTAGCTTCAACCTGTGAGCGGCGGGCATTTTGGCGCGAAGGCTTGCCTTGCGCTGCCGCCTGGCGGCGCTGTCCAGTTCGGGCTGCTTGCCTGTTTGCGCGAGCGCCCTGGTTGCCGGGATGCTGTTGGGCCCGTTGGGCGTGGTTGCTGATGGGGTTGCTCTGTCGTCCTGCGCGGTTGCTTGCTGCAGCGCTATTGCCGTTTTCGGCGGCAGCACGGCGCGCAGCTTCGCGCTCGGGCATCAGAGAAGTGTTTGGCTCATGTTGGCTGTACAGCGCGCGTTCGCGTTCAAGCTCTTCGCGTGCGCTGGGCATGGTGTTGCGTTGACCTGCGGGTTTGCGCGTAGGGCGAAATGGTTCGTTTTCGTTGTTCAATGTGGTCCCTTACTAGAAAATCTACGCAGACCATTGTACTCGCGTATGGCAAGCATGGGCATTTCTATACAAATATTCGCTCGTTTATGAAAGCCGAGGTTGATGCGGCTGAATCGTGCTGCCGTACTGCCGGGATTTGTGTGGCGTAAGGGGGTCAACGCTGGTAAAATCATCCCCAAGAAATGGTGTCCCGCCTAACCGGGCAGCGTTTTTTCCAACAAAGGCCAGGCGGTTGTGGTTATGTTTTTCGCCTGGCTCTTTGTTTTTCCATCGCCGTTCACGCCTCCAATCTCTCGATATTTTTACAAGCCCGCAGTTTTACCTGCGGGCTATATCGATGATCCCAAGAATCACTGTCAGAATCGCGCATAGCGCGATAACCGTTTCAGGGTCCATAGGCGCACCTCCTTTTCGGAGCCGCCCGGAGTGCGAAACACCGTCTTCAGCCTATCGGCGAAGTCTTAAATAGATTCGAAAGATGTGCGAAAGCGCTGCGAAAGTTTGTCGAAAATAGTGCGAAAATTCTTCCAAAATCATGCGAAAGAAATTGCAAAATAATGCGTTTCTGCAGGTGAAAGCCAACCAGGTTGCGTCTTTTGCTGCGGGCGTTTTGGCGGCGTAGGCCACTTGTGCAAGGCTTTGTTTTGTTGTCTTGACGATACCCTATAGGGGTATATACTCTTCGCAAACGAGACAAGGGAGCTTTCATGGCTGAACAAAAGCAATGCTGTGAGTGCCGCTATAAGGCAACGGAGCGCGGAACCGAATTCCAGGCAGATTTGCAAAAGCGCCTAAACCGCGCAATTGGCCAGCTCAATGGCGTAAAGGGCATGATTGAAGACAACCGTTATTGCGGCGATGTGCTCACTCAGCTTGCTGCTGCGGAAAGTGCCGTGCATGGCATTTCTGAAATACTGCTGCGCGACCATCTGGAAACCTGCGTGAAAGAGCGCATTCAACAGGGCGATGATGAGGTAATCGACGAAGCCATGAAGCTCATCAAGAGGTTTGCCCGATGAGCGGTGCAGAAGAAGCCAAGGCTGCAGCAGTGGGTGCTGCAAGCTCGGATTCGGGCCCTGTGGCGAAAGGCTTGGCTGCCGGCAGTGCGCCAAACGCTAGCGCCTCTCGGGCGCAGAATGCTGCCCAAGTCTCCTCGACTGCTGCGCTTGCTCCAGCCCCTGCCGCCTCTTCTGCTCTGGCGCCGCAGAAGCTCCGCTTCGATGTAACGGGCATGACGTGCGCCGCGTGTTCCGCTCGCGTAGAAAAGGCTGCTTCAGGGGTTGAAGGCGTGGCCAGCGTTGCCGTGAACTTGCTGAAGAACTCTATGGAAGTGCAACTGGGCGCTTCTGCCAACGCGTCTGAAATCGCTGCCGCCATCAAGGTTGCGGTGGAAAAGGCCGGCTATGGCGCTTTTCCGGCAGGGGAGGGCGCTCCAGGCGTAAGCGGGCAGGCTGGGGCCCAAGGCGCAGTCGGCTTTGCGGCTGCCGACCCTAATGCCGCCGCCGAAGCCGAGCGCAAAAGCGTGCTTCGCCGCCTTGTGATTTCGT
>CAZQWR010000068.1:0-8665 GCA_964597085.1 uncultured Cryptobacterium sp. | reverse complement strand
CGAGCTCTGGCAAATTGCACGCTTGAACAGGGGCAGTGCATCTTCGGAAACCAAATGATGGCAAACCGAATTCGAGCCCGCAGAGTGCCCATAAAGGGTGATGGTTTCAGGGTCGGCGCCAAACTCAGTAGCATTAGCGCGCACCCACTCCAACGCAGCACGCTGATCGAGCAGGTTAAGGTTGTTGCTAAGCGCGTATTCCTCACCGCCACCCAGAACGCTCATATCTACCGAGCCGAACACGCCCAGGCGGTAATTCGCAGCAACCACCACAATTTCCGGGTGCGCAGCTACTAGGCTTTCGCCGCGAGCCTGCACACGTGAAGCGTGGCCAATTGCGTACGAACCGCCGTAAATCCAGAACAGGATTCCCTTCTTGGGGGTTTCGAGGTCGGCAGCCCACACATTCAGATACAAGCAGTCTTCACTGATGGGGATGTGGATAGGCTCGCCCATTTGGTCGGCCAAGTGCTTGGGATAGTTCAACTGAACGGGAGCAGGGGGGTAAATGTCGGTATGCCTTTCGGTATCGAATGTGGCAACCGGTTGGGGCGGCATCCAACGAAGCTCGCCCAGCGGGGGTTGAGCGAAGGGGATCCCCTTGAAGGAGATCACCCCGGAAGGCTCAACCGTACCGACATACCTCCCCTCTTTTGTATCGATGTGGGTTTTCATAATTCCTTACCAGCCCATCTCGTTTTCGGGGTGGCGCTTCATAAGGAACTTGATGAAGATCATCCAAATTACGAAACCAATGACCACGATGCTGCCCAGAATCAGATATGCGGGACGGTACATGCCACCAACCATTGCAGCGATACCAGTGAACACGATAGGACCAAGGGTCTGGCCGATGTCGGAACCCATAAGGTAGGTGTTGCCAGCAACACCGATGCGGTCTTCGGGAGCGCCCTTAACAGCCATGGTACGGCTGCCAATAAGGCCGCCACCGCCAACGCCGTAAATGATCGAAGCAATGAGCAGGCCCCACATGTCGGTGCTTGCAGCGGTTACGAAGTTTGCTGCAGCAACGGCGAAGAAGCCGGGGATAAGGCCCCAACGTGCGCCCTTCTTGTCGATGATGCGACCGAAGATAGGACGGGTGAAGTACATGATTACGTTATGGACGGTAACCATGATGCCTACGTTAGCAATTGCCAAGTCGGCACGACCATAAGCCAGCAGAATGGTAGAGCCCTGACCATAAACCGCGATGGAGAACATTGCAGAAATGAGCATGTAGGGGATGGATGCCCAGTCGATGAAGTCGCCAATGCGAACCTTCTTCTTGGGGCCCTTTTCCTTGGGCTCAGGACGCTTCCACTCATAGGGAAGAGTCATCATGAGCAGTGCGTCAATCAGGGCAAATGCAGCAGAAATCAGGAACAGGCCGGAATAACCGATTGCCTCCGCAACAGGAATTGCGAACGGAGCAACAACGCTGGAACCAACTACAGGGCCAAGCATGAACAGACCAGTCGCAATACCATAGTCGGCCTTGCCTACAACGTCAGCCAGGATAACCGCGTTCAAACCCATGCTTGCGCCCCAACCAAAGCCACGAACAACCTGGAAGGCGTAAAGGCTAACAACTTCGTTGGCGAATGCCATGCCTACGGTGCCAGCTGCCAGAATAATGTAAGAACCGATGAGCAGCTTCTTACGATTAAAGCGGTCGATGATTGGCGAAGATATTGGCTTCATGATCAACGACATGAACGAGAACAAACTAACTACGGTACCTACAACAGCTGCGTTGATGCCGTAATCTTCGGTGAAGTGAACCACCAAGCCTGCATTGATGATATTGAAGCTGATGCAAACCAGGATGTTGCCAATGAACACCGTTAGAAAGGCCCTTTGGGAAATCACTTTCCAGACGGATTTATTGGCCTTCTTCCCATCTTCGTTCTGCGGTGGGGCTACCGCTTCTTTTTCTTCAGACATTTCACTCTCTCCTTTACAAGTTTGCTTAACAAACCCGGAAAGCGTTTCAATTAGGAATAGATTGCGACCCCCATCGCAAGCAGCTTCCTTCTTTGCAGACCCCTCTGCTACTTTCCGATAGTTAAAAACTAGCAGTGCGAGATTACGCTTCGTATGAGTGTGAACATGTTCTAATGCTGGTTTGCAATCAGTTGATTTTTTTGTGCCAAATAGCTTATAAGGTTATCGATAAAGCTTATCTTTCATTGAAGCGAAGTAATTTTGCATGTATTCCACCAGCTCATATGCCAACGCATCTGGCTCGTAGCCCTTGGTGAATGCTATATGCAAATATCGTTTCCCTATATTGTCCTTAAGCGGCACCTGCGCAAAATCTTGCTTAATGCCTGCCAGCATAGATAACTCAGGTGCAATCAAAACACCCAGGCCCTGCGATGCCATGCGCACAGAAGTCCAAACCTGGGGGCACTCTATGATGTGCTTGGGCTTGAAACCCGCGCCCCTGCAAGTTCGAAAAACGAAGTTTCCCCCATCGCCAGGAGGCATAATGAACGTTTCATTGCGAAACTCCGAAAGAGCCTTGGCCGAGCCGTTAACGCTCCAATGGCCATTTGGAACAACCATGCAGTAGCCTTCTTCACCCAACAGGATATTCGCTTCATCTTCCTCGAACTCGTGCACATCAGAGGCAAATTGCAAATCGTAGCCTTCGGTCAGCGCCTCGTTCTTGGAAAGGATAATATCCAGTTGGGCTTCAGGATGCATGCGAATAAATGAGGCCATGGCTGCACCCGTGCTGCCTAAACTGTGGCGGAAGTAGATGCGCAACAATCTGCCTGCTCGACTTTTCGCCGACTGAATATCGTTGACAGCATTTTCCAACTCCTCATTCATAACATCGGCATGATGAAGAGCAATTAGACCAAACTGGTTAAGCATCAAATGGCGCCCATTTCGGTCGAACAATTCCGTACCCAGTTCATTTTCAAGAGCTTTTACTGTTCGACTCAAGGAAGAAGCGGAAACGTGGGTTTTCAGGGCAGCTTTCGAGATGCTTCCCGCTTGAGCAACATCACGAAACGCCATAAATTGGTCGATATTCATTACGCCCGCCCTTCTTCATCCTGGAAGACTTCTTCCAAGTAATCGATAAGCTTAAGCGAGGCATCGGTAAGGAACGAGCCTTGTGGCCACCTCAGGTATAGCTTTCGGGCAACGCTCACGTCCGAAAAAGGAATGGCCTTAACCTCAAGGGTTGTTTTCGCAAGCCACGATTGCTCGCAGCCGACGCACACGCCGACGCTTTGTTCCACCAAGCTAAGAAGGGTCCAATAGCTAGAAGAGTAGCAGCGAATATTGGGGGCAAATCCAGCTTCTTTGAACAGCTGCGCCTGCATACGAGTCATTTCAGTGCTGAGCGGAGAAGAAACGAAGCCGACGTCGCTCAACTCCTTAAGCGAAATGCTTTTTCGTGCGGCAAGGAAGCTGTTGGATGCAGCGATTAGAACATAAGGATCGTTGCACAAACACAGCGCATTCTCCTCTTCGAGCTCGCGATTTGAGGCAAGGAGCTCAAGGTCGTAGCCTTCAGCAATTTTGTCATCGCCCGGAGTGATAGTGGTGATTTCGATATTTGGATTTTGTTCGCGGAAGTCCTTGATAACGGCAGGTAGATCGCCCAAAGGGCACCGAACCACCAGGCGGATAGTTTGCTGCTCTTCAGAAAGCGCGTTCTTTATTTCCTTGCGAGCGTTATTCATGGCGTTTTCGCAAATAGTTGCCGCTTTGAGCAAGCGCTTGCCGTAGGCGTTGAGAACAACTTTTCGGCCACGCCGATCGAACAATGGAGAGCCGATTTCGGATTCTAGCTGTTTAATTACTTGGCTCAGATATGCCTGCGAGCAATTGAGCTCTTTGGCTGCGCGCGTAAAGTTTTCTTCTTCCGCAGCAACCTTAAACATTCTTAAGCTAGCAAATTCCACCAATATCCCCTTTGATGGTGAACAACCCCTCATTGGTTAAAGGTTAAACCCAAGGTAGTTCGCTATTTTAGGAAATCAGATTGTCTCCATTAGGCGGGGCAGCATAAAACGCACGCATCCCTTCGCGCTTTCATGCCAACACACCCCGCGTCTGGCAATCAGTTCGACAAAACAGCACCGCCATAATAACAGGCAGGCTGAAAATAAACGGCAGGGTGTAGCGCAGCGATGCGCACGGGCCCGCTACCAACGTTGTGAGCAAGCCCAGCAGCGGCAGCAGAACCACCGCAGCCGCCTTCCTGTTCACCTTGAACTGCAGCGCGAACGCCAGCACAAACAAAATCAACCAGCAATACGTTCCCGGGCGATACAGGTGCGAAACACCTGGTATGAGCTTGTGGATTGCATGCAGCACCTTGCACGGGAATGCATGGGAGTCGTTCCATTCGGTGGTCCAACCAGCGCCAGCGAACCAGCCGGAGTCTATGAGCGACCACGAATCCCACGAATAATAAGGGGTGTCTTCCGACCAGTACGTGCCCAAGCAGCCCGGATACCAGAAGCCATAAGTAGTGCTAAGGGCCGCAGCCAGCGCGCTACCCGGATGCTCGGCGGCCACGCCAAGCGATGCACCAACGTATTGCAGCATCTGGGATTTTTCGATATCAACAGCGCCCTTTGCGGGGTCGGAGATTCTTGGGGTGTACAGGCTTGCCAACTCCTGCAAGTTGCAGCTGGTGCATTCCGCCAGCACAGCCGCGTCCGCCGCAGAAGGCTCGTAGCCCATGGCATACGAATGCGCCACCACCTGCGCCGGCATAGAAAGCACCTCGCGCGATTCGGTGGGCTGCACGCCGCACGCCGGCAGCACCGCCGAATTCCAGCAAACAAACACCATGGCAACCGCCGCCAGGCACCCCGCACCCTTGAGCGAGCGCAGTGCAATTGCCGCGGCAAGCAGGCCCACGCCCGCAACCACTACGCCGTTGTTCCTGGTAAAGCACACCAGCAGCGCCACCAGGCCAATGGCCCACCACGAAGCAAGGCCGCCCTGCTTCTGGCCCCTCTTGTGCGAAAGCACCAAAAGCAGCAGCTGGGCGCAGAATACGGCAACGCACAGCGCATGCAGGTAGTCTTTGCTGATGCTAACCATGTATGTGGGAATAATGGGCAGCAACGCAACAAACACAACGCTGCAAACCTGCACCCACTTAGGTGCACCGGCCCTGTGCAGCGCCGCAAGAACAAGCCCGAAGGCAACCAGGCCCAAGGCATACTGCAGCACCGTGAGCGCCAGCATTCCGCCAACGCCCGAGCTTTCTATTGCGTTGCCCAGCGAATACACCAGGCCGTACAACACAGTAGTGAAAAACGGGAAGTGATTGTCCAGCGGCACTCCGCCCGTGCCGAACCATTGTGCCAGCTGACGCGCCGTGTCGGTGGGCATGGAGCCGGGGAAGAACATAGCTATATAAGGCAGCCAGCACACCGCGATGACGGCAAGCTGGATGGGCAGGGTGATTTCACAGCCGAACAACACTGGGTTCGCCGCGCCAGACGCGGCGGGCTTGGTGGGAGTGGCGGATTCGGCTGGGGCGGACGCGTCCGCGCCAGCCGCGGCGGCGGCACCAGCAGCGGCACCCTGGGTGTCGGCCTCGCCAGCACCAGCCGCAGCGCCCGTGCTCGTTGGCGTACCAGCAGCATCCGTGCCGGCCACTGTGAGCGTGGCAGTCTCGGCACCTGCGCCTGCGCCAGCACCGACACCAACCATGCCGCTTCCCGAAGTGAACTCCTGGTGCTCCCTTACCAGAAGCACCACATCGGCGAGCAGGCAAAACAGCGCGTAGAAGAACAGTGCGCCGCCCAAAATGCGGAACGCGAAAACCGCAGCATTGAACGCGCTGGAATAAAACAGTGCAAGGGAATTGGCTTCGTCGAGCGACTGCCCAACAACGTTCAGCAGCGAAATCACAACGCCAAGGGCAATGAACCAGCCCTTGGCGCCCTGCCTGCAAACGGCAAAGCGCGCAAAGCAAACAACCGCCACCAGGAAGAACGCCGCCGCAGCCACCTTGCCGCAATGGCCCCAGCACAACACGCCTTCGGCATTCGTGCTCACGCGCACCAGCATCGAAGCAAGAGCGGCTATGCCCAGAACCGCCCAAACGGCTATGCGCATTGGGCTGGCACAGCGCCTTTCAGCGGGAAACAGGAAATTCGTTATGTTGCTTAAAACATGCTGCATGTGCGTCCTTGCATGCTTTCGGTTGTTGGCCTTTTGACAGGGCGGGCCTTGTGCTTGCCGTCTGTGACAACCGGCTATTTCGCATTAGTTTCGCCGTCAGCGCCACTGCAGTTACGCCAGCCGTGCCACTGCAGCTTCACCTGCCGCACCGCCCCAAATTCTATTGCTGATGATATTACGCCAATACAGAAACACTGCGCCGATCACAAGCGCATTCACGCACAATCCGCCAGAACCGGCCCTGTTCTATCCCGCCAGCACCTGCAATCTTTCCTGCACTCCGGGCTCCATCTTAGCCAATACGCCCTGCACCTGTGGAAAGCCTTCGGCCGCCAATTCGTCCACCGCCGTTCGCAAAGCGGGAACCACCTCGGCGCGAATGTCTTCAGCCATTCCCTTAGCAAGAGCCTGCGAAACGCCAATGCTTGCAAGGCGCGAATAAACCGCGTGGGCATCAACTTCGTCGATAACCCTGCTCCCACCAAACGATACGCCCATTTCCCTAGACAGCCCCGGGAACACCGTAGTGCACATCACATCGTATAACGGAGCCAATGAAGCTGTACCCCAATCGGAGCTGTACGCCATCGACCAATTCTTCAAATGGTTATCGCAGTTACCCACAACGAAGTCGAACAGCTGATAATAGCCAAGCATGAACCTATCGCCCATGGCATCGGCTGAGTTCTGCGCCAGCACCGAAGCCATTAGGTTGAGGTAATTCGCATCCGTGGGTTCGTACTTGAACTCGGAGCTTATGCCCAAAGCCTGGCACATATCTTCCTGGTGAAGGCGCTGCGGAATGGGCAACCCTGCCGCCATGCGCGAGCCACCCTCTGGAAAACAGCGATCGTAGCGTTCAACGGCAAGCAGCAGGTTTTCCGCTCCTGCATCAACCAGGAAACATTTCACCGTAGTAAGGTCCATCAATGCAGCGGCCCTCATACACAGCGCTTCATACAGCACTGCCTCGGGATACGCCAGCGAGCATGCCTTTACTATGTGGGTAGAAGGCGCGCTGCCCTTGGGCAAAAACCAACCTTCAGCTGCAGCATCGCCAACGTGATACAGCCCCACTTTCGACTGAGCACCGGCAAGGGAAATGCGACTTTCAAGGGTCATGCCCAAAGCGGTTTGCACTGGCTGCGAAGCGAGCGCCGCAAGACCTTTTGAGGAAACCTCTTCATAGCCCATGGCAAGATCATCGATTATCGCATCGTTCGAGAACAGCAGCGCGCCGATAGGCTCGTTGCGAACCTGATTCAAAATCCCCAGATAATCGCGCCTGTTCAAACGAGCGCTTTCCGCAATTCCAAAACGCAGAGAGCCCTCAGGCACCAGCCCGTCGAAAAATGCTGCCGTTTCTTTTACCCCAAATGAGGCCTCCTGCAAAGGGAGCTTAATTGAGATGGCGCTCGCATTGGATGCCGCAAGATAATTTGCGTCATACGAAAATTGGGGGCCGCCCAATTCATCCGACAAAGATCCAACCAGTTGGTAGCGGCCGCCGAATTCGCGATGAACCATAAGCTCCATGGCTAACACCCCCTAAGGGCCAGATTAACGTCTACGCCCAAAGCCAACGCATAGTCCAGGATTATGCCCACGCCAACCGTTGGGCGGCCGTTTTCGATTTCGGAAATTACGCGCACGCTGTGGTTGCACAACATCGCAGCCGTAGCCTGCGTGTAGCCCAGCTCCTTACGGCGCAGCTTAAGGTCTGTGCCCAGCGCCTCAGCAGTAGTAACGCGGCCGCCCTGAAACGGACCCTGGCCTTCTTTCAGGCCCACGCGCTCGCCTAAGGGGACGCGAACTTTGCCTAATTTCCTGAACTTCTGGTCCATATTGCTGCCGCCTTCTTTGCCATTGCGTGCCTGGTTGCCGTGATGCTATTTTTCCCGTTCGGGAGTATTATAGCGAATTTTTCTTAATTTTCCCGTTCGGGAATATTTGAGCTTAAATTGCTTATTTTTCCCGAACGGGAAAAATAGCGCGCTTCCCTGGCGGCGCTCCAGCTGTGGCAACACGGCGCCTCGGAACCCAAGAACTCCAGCACTGCACAGGCGCGCCAAGCCCCCATCGGCACGCGCCTGTCGCGCCGGGCCATCGGCAACAACGTGAGCGTCCCTCAGCTCCCGAGGGCCCATGCCGCGCAGAGCACGCCAAAACGCCCCATCGGCACGCGCCCGCTGCGCTGATCCTGTGGCAACACCGTAAACACCCCTCCGGTTGCCCGCGCCCCAACAACCCCGAAACACCCCCGCAGCATATGAACGCATAAACCCAAACTCCGCCTGAAAAGTGTCGTTTTTTACAAAAAGTGCGACTACTTTTTGTAAATCTATACACAAATCGGGTGGAGTTTGTTCGATGCAAAAGGCGCAAGGCGAAGCGCATCCACCGCCCCAAAACGCAAAAAGAGCCTCCCATCTCCCCTATGAACTGCGCCCCAAAACTTGGACGGCTTAAATAAGAACTACGCCACAAGGGA
>CAZQWR010000067.1:4756-8919 GCA_964597085.1 uncultured Cryptobacterium sp. | reverse complement strand
CCCGAGGGCGGACAGCTAGCAGATGCGAGGGAGCTGTTCGCCAACGAGCATGTCCATGATGCGGAGTGCACCAAAGCCTGTGCGAATAGAAACCCTGCAGTCCCTATCCGCCGGCTTTTCAACCACTTCGCCGATGATGGCGGCATCGGCGCCGTACTTGTTGGCCTTCATGGCGGCCAGTGCCGCATCGGCCTCTTCGGCGGGAACAACGCACACCATCTTACCTTCGTTGGCAACCTGGTAAACGTCATAGCCCAGCATTTCGCATGCGCCCTCAACAGCGGGCTTAACCGGCACGGAACCTTCTTCAACAATGAAATCCACTTGGCTTTGACCAGCCAATTCGTTAAGGGTGGAAGCAAGACCGCCGCGCGTTGGGTCGCGGAAGCAGCGCGTGTTGGGGGCTGCGGCAATAACCTCGGCAATAAGGTGGTTCAGAGGCGCGGCATCGGTTTGGATGTCGGCGTTGAAGGAAAGCTCTTCGCGGCACGACATGATGGTGATGCCGTGGTCGCCCATGGTGCCGGTAACCAGAATCTTGTCGCCCGGTTTGCAGTTGGCGCCCGAAAGCTCCACCCCTTCGGGGATAAAGCCCACGCCGGAAGTGTTGATGAACACGCCATCGCCATGGCCGCGGTTCACTACCTTGGTGTCGCCGGTAACAATGCGCACGCCGGCTTCCTTGGCCATTTCGGCCATGCTCTGGCAAATGCGCTTCAAGTCGGCAATGGGGAAGCCCTCTTCCAGGATGAAGCCGCAGGAAAGGTACTTCGGCACAGCACCGCTGGTAGCAACGTCGTTAACTGTGCCGCACACGGCCAAACGGCCAATGTCGCCGCCGGGGAAGAAGTGCGGGGTAACTACGAAGCTATCGGTGGAATAGGCAATGCGCTCGCCGGGTGCGGGGGCGGGCAGGGTTGCCGCGTCGTCGCCCTTCAGCAGCTCTTCTTGCGCATATGCCTGGAAAAACACCTCGTCGATGATGCGCTTCATCATGGTGCCGCCGCTGCCGTGGCCCAGCAATACCGTTTCGTCCATTGCTTTCTCCTGAAATCGAAGCGCCCGCAGGCGCTGGTTGGTAAACGAAGAGCGGGCGCAAACCCGCTCGAAGGGCGCTAGATGAATGCGCCCGTGGTGGTCATGTTCAGGCGCCCGGTTTTAACGCCCTTGGTGCCGATGATGAGATTGGCTACATCTTGCACCTCGCCCGATTCGCCGCGCAGGATTATCACCTCAAGGCAATTGTCCTCGTCAACATGCACGTGCATGGAGGCTACCACCATGTCCAGGTAGGTGTGCTGAATATGATGCAGCTTTTCCTGCAGGTCGTTGGCGTGGTGGCTGTACACGATGGTGAGTGTGCCCATAACAATGCGCCCCGGGATGGAGCACTCGTCTTCAACCAGGGCGTCGCGCACCAGGTCGCGCACCACTTCGCTGCGGTTTTTCGCCAAGCCGCGACGGGCCACCAGATGGTCGAACTTAACCAGAAGGTCTTCGGGCATGGCCACTGAGAAGCGCATCAAGTCGTTGCTCATGCTGCTCCTTTCAAAGGGGGGAGGTGACGGCTTATACCAGGTTTACGGTTACGCCGCTTGCGCTCTGGGCGTCGTCTTCCAGGGAATCCTTGGCGTCGTCGAGCGTGGCGCGCACTTCGTCCAGCAGCGCCATGGCTGCGTGCAGCTTTTCGCCCACGGTTTCGAAGCCGGCGTCGGCGGCGTCGTGGCCCAGGTTGTGAACCCAGCGGCGCTCCAGCTTAATGTGGTCGTCGATCTGGTCGATCATCTTTTCGAACTGGCCGGTGTTGATTCCGTTGGTGCACATAACTGCTCCTTTTCGTTGTATTGCAGCCGCCCGTTGGCGGCAGAATTGCATGTTTCCTGCCAGGCGGCGCGGCCTTGCCGTGCTCGCTTGGCGCTGCCTGCGTTTTGAGCGTTGCCCTCGCGTGTGAAAGGCTTTCCGCAGAACTTTCAGGCAGCCCCATTATGGTCCCGCGCGCGCAGGGGTGTGCCGCATTTCGGCGTGTGGTGTGAAATTTTCCATAATTCGTGTGACTGCTAAACTTATGGCAGCAATCAACCTGCGCAAATTAAATGGTGCCTGCGCGTGGTGACGCCGTCATTGCGAGCCTTGCGGTTGGTGCACATGGCGCGGTGGCGAACGTTTGCCCCCTGCGGTCGATTTTGCAACGACCAGCGCGCGCCGTGCCGTAGCCGCATCCAAGCCGCATCGTTGTTGCCAAGCAAGGCTTTGCCAGCTAGAAAGGAGTTCGCCGTGAACAGCCCATCGCCTTCGCTCTTCGAGCAGGTTGTTCGGCAACACGTGGCTTCTTTTGCAGGCACTTACAAAGGCGGCATCAACGCCGCGGCAATTTTGGTTTCCAGCCAGCCCGCAACTGAGCAGGCCAAAGCCGCCCTAACAGCGGCTTTCCGCGAATTGGGCTACAGCAGCAGTGCCCTTGGCTGGGCCGTGCCTGATGGCCAGCCTGCTGGTGCAAACCGTGAGACCAGTACCTCTGGCAACTTGGCTGGCGGTGCGGCACTGGCGAGCGAGCCAGGCGCTGAACGCCCCGGCTCTGCCGCCCCCGATGTTTCGTCCGCTGCGCTCGATTCAATGCAGCATGCCGACGCCGTGCCTGCGCCTGGTTCGGGCAGCCTTTTCGCTCTTATAGAGGCAATCTGCCCGCTGGCGGTGGTGGCGCTGGACCATAAAGCCGTCGAAGCGCTTAGCCGCAGCTTCAACGTTGCCTTGCCGTTGGAAGTGGAAACCCTGCTTTTGGGCCACGCCTGCGTCTGCTTCGAAGACTTCACTGCCATGCTCGAAAGCCCCGAAGCCAAGCAGAAGGCCTGGCGCCTGCTTAAGGTCCTGCCCAAGCTGTAGCTTTCCCGCCTGCGCTCTTTGCCGGCTGCGGTATTCGAATGCAACATGTTGTTACCAGTGCGAGCCGCGTTGGCGGCTGGTGGTATCCTTTTCTCCAACAGACTTTGTACATAAGCAGGCGCCCGAAGGCGCTTGAACGAAAGGCAGACAAAATGTCCAACAAAAGCCTTGCCGGCCAGCACAGCGCGCAAACCATCTTGGTAACCGGCGGTGCCGGCTTCATTGGCAGCCATACCTGCGTCGAGCTTCTTGAGCAGGGTTACAACGTGGTTATCCTCGACGACCTGTCCAATTCCAGCCTGGTTGCGGTAGACCGCATCCGTGAGCTTACCGGCGCCAGCGCCGACCAGCTGAAGTTCGTAGAGGCTTCCATCCTCGACCGCGAAGCCTGCGAGCGCACCTTCGCCGAAAACGAAATCAACGCAATCATCCACTTCGCCGGCTTCAAGGCAGTGGGCGAAAGCACCAAGAAACCGCTGGAGTACTACTGGAACAACGTGGCCGGCAGCCTGGTGCTGTTCGATGTTGCCCGCAACCACGGCGTGAAGAACGTTATCTTCTCTTCTTCCGCCACGGTGTACGGCGAGCCCGAGCAGATTCCCATCACCGAGGAGTGCCCGCTGCACGAGGCAACCAACCCCTATGGCGAAACCAAGGCAATGCTCGAGCGCATCCTTACCGACTTCTACCGCGCGGATGATGAATGGAACGTTGTTCTGCTTCGTTACTTCAACCCCATTGGTGCCCACGAGTCGGGCCGCATCGGCGAAGACCCTGAAGGCATCCCGAACAACCTGCTTCCTTATGTTGCCCAGGTGGCAGTTGGCAAGCTGCAGCAGATTCAGGTGTTTGGCAACGATTACCCTACGCCCGACGGCACCGGCGTGCGCGACTACATTCACGTGGTTGACCTGGCTCGCGGCCATGTTAAGGCGCTCGATTACATGGGTGGCAAGGTTGGCACGGGCAAGGCCATCGGTCTGGGCTCCATCGAAGGCGCCGCTGCTGCCGACGGCACCCGCACGGGCGTTGCCGTGTTCAACCTGGGCACTGGCACCGGCTCTTCGGTGCTCGATGTTGTGCATGCCTTCGAAAAGGCCTGCGGCAAAGAGCTTCCCTACAAGATCTGCCCGCGTCGCCCGGGCGACATTGCCGCAAACTACGCAGCTTGCGACAAGGCTCGCACCGAACTTGGTTGGGTTGCTGAATATGATTTGGCCCGTATGTGCGAAGATGCCTGGCGTTGGCAGAGTAACAATCCGAACGGATACGGCGAATAGCTT